>JAXDBM010000061.1:0-12495 GCA_034678725.1 Syntrophales bacterium
CCGTTCCACGTTTCCAGAAAACACTGAATTACTCTCATACCGGTTCAAGATCGTCAACATTAAATTCCTGCTATTGCAGCCTGTTTCAAAATGTGAAAGTGGATCGAACTTTCTCTGTTCCGTCAGCAACGATTTCGCACAAAAAAAACAAGGATGGAGTCAATTCAACTCCACCCTTGTTTTTTGAGAGAGGAAGTCAGGGTACCCGATTATGCCGCCTCTCTCCCGGCACCTTCCGCCATTAGGGCGGTTGTTCACAATTCAAACGGTCATTTCCCCTTCATGTAGACGCAGGGCGTGCACATCGGGTCCACCCAACCCTTGTACAGCTTCTTCTCTTTCTTCATGATCCCTTCCTCCTCTCGACATTTTATAATTCACTTTACTGCTTCACAAAGGGATAGCACATGGGATCCACCCAGATCCCGCCAACCTTATACGCCTTCTTCCGCGATTCCTTTGTTTTCTTGTTTCCCGTCAATGGATCCCGATCCTGAATCATTGTATGTCTCTCCTCCTTATTAAAGGGTCAGTCCGCAGTGATAAGCGACATGGCGCTGTTGCCGTCCCTCCCGGCTTTCCTTCCCGATCATCATGGCCGTGATGCTGATCTGCGGGTTGAACTCGATTCTTTCCGGTTTTGCTGTTTTCACCTTTCCGTGTTTCCCTTTCCTGTTTCTCCCCTCTTTTGATCCTACATTAATCCCGAAGACGGTTTGAAACAATCGGAGGAAACCTGATTGTAAGATGGGAAAAGGGATACAAAGTGAATCGGATGATCGGACAGGAAAGATCGGAGTTTGTCTGATGGGAAAGCGGTGGACAGGTGAGTTAAAAAAATCGGCACCCCGGCCTATAACAGCCGAGCATACAGGGGATCGGAGACCTGCTCTCCTGACGAGGAAAGCAGGTCTCCTGTTTGAAATTAACGGCTTTTTTCACTCTCCCCGAGTGTCTTTGCCTTCATCCACACATTCATTTTCCCGCACAGTCTATCAGGATATGGTGGATTGCTTCGAAAGGACGTACCGGGGGTCAGAAGCCTTTCAGAAGTTCACTTTGTTCAATCCCTTCAGCCCGAGTATCTGCCGCGCTTCCGCCGGCGTCGCCGGTTCCATGCCGAGTTCCCTGGCAATGCGGATGATCTTGGCCACCTGCTCGCCGCTGCTCTTTGCCAGCACAGACCTTTCCAGGTAGAGATTGTCCTCCAATCCCACACGCGCGTGGCCGCCCATCAGCAGAGATCCCGTGCACATGGGGATCTGCGTTCTCCCGGCGGCACAGACTGAAAACTGGAAATCACCGATCTGCTTTCGCGCCGTCTCGACGAGGTAGACCAGATGCTCGAGTGTGGCCGGTATCCCGCCGAGAATGCCCATGACAAACTGGAGGTAGACGGGTCTTTTTGCGATCCCCTTCTGCAGAATGAATGCGAGATTGTTGATCATCCCCACGTCGTAAATCTCGAACTCGGGCTCGGCCTCATTGGCGTAGATGATCTCCAGGTACTGCCGCATCGTCTTGAACGTGTTGGGAAAGATGAAATCCTCCGTCAGATCGAGGTAGGACTCCTCCCAGTCGTGTTTGAATTCCTTGACCTGGTCCTTGATGTGGAACAGGGCGAAATTGAGCGAACCCGCGTTGAGCGAGGTCATCTCCGGTTTCAGGTTCGAAGCTACCCGCACCCTGTTCTCGACGGGCTCACCGAGTCTTCCGCCCGTGGTGAAGCACATGATGACATCGCATTGCCTGCGGACCGATTCGGCAACCTCCCGGTAGATATCCTGATCCGCGATGGGCAGCCCCGTCTTGGGATCTCTCACATGGATGTGCACGACGGCGGCGCCCGCTTCGAACGAGCGGAGGGACTCGTCGATGAGCTGTTTGGGGGTTACCGGCAGATAGGGCGACATGCTCGGTGTGTGGATGGATCCGGTCAGTGCGGCGGTGAAGATTCTCTTGTTCATGGTCCTTGATGTCCTTTGTCTGTTTTTTCGGCTCTTCGATGCCTCAGTCCCGCCTGTCGGGCCGGCATCACGAAAAACACGATTGGTTCTTTTCGAATTCCGCGATGAAATCGTCCACCATCGCATCCAGGGAATAGGAAGCCTTCCAGTCCCACTCGGCCCGGGCGCACGCGTCGCTGATCTCCATTCGACCGAGTTCCTGCAGAAGGGCGACAACGACGGGGTCCGGTTTGAAGGAAAGGCGCGCACCGGGGATGCGCCGCTCGATCACGGCCACCAGCTCCTGTGCCGAGAAGGGCGGATGGATGCCCGCGATGTTGTACACCCTCGTTTGAATCCGGGCGGGATCGGCTGCCGCAAGCCGCTGCAGGGCCACGGCCGCATCCTTGTAGTACAGGGCGGGGCATCGCGTCTCCGGAGCGCAGTTGATCATGTAGGGCAGGCCCCTGATGGAATACTCGATCGCCCAGGCGTTGTAAATCGACATGTGTGCCGTTTTCGCACCCGGCCCGACAATGGAGGGAAGGCGTACCCCCCGGAAGTCGAGTCCGTAATTTCGATGGTACCATCGACCCAGCAGCTCGCCGAATGTTTTCGTGATCCCGTAGAAGCTCGATGGGCGCTGGATGGTGCGGTCATCGATCACGCTTCCCGGGATGTCCTTGCTGTAGGTGGCAATCGTGCTCCCGTAGATGACCTGCCTCATCTTCTTGATGCGGGCCGCTTCCAGGATATTCCGGGTGCCGACGACGTTGGCGTCAAAGGCGCCCGAGGGGTTGTTCTCCGAAGGCAGCGAAAGCATTCCGCCCAGGTGAAAGATCCGGTCGATTGCATTGCGCTCGACGGCATCCATCACGACGGGAAGGTGTGCGATGCTTCCCGGCTCGAAGACGAACCGGTCGCCCTGCCCCGACAACGTTCCATGAAACGGCGCAATGTCGAAGATGACGGGTTTCTCCCCTTCATCCATAAGGAGTTTTGCCAGGCAGGATCCAATGAAGCCGGCTCCCCCTGTTATCATCGTAGCCATATCTGATTCGGTCTCGGTCCGGTCCGCCGGCCACCGGGGCGGTGCTTTCCATGCCGCGCCCCGGTGGAAACGGAAAGGATCATTTCATTTTGCAGCCCGTCTGTTCACAGGGCACGCTGACATTCTTTGCCTCGATCATCCCTGCCGGCGCTTCGAATGCATGCTTGAAAAACGGGGTTTTCTTGACGATTTCCGTATACCAGAAAGGTATCTGGGCCTGATGATCGCAGGCCCGCATCGTCCAGACGCCCGCCGGGCCGTCGTAGGAGAGCCCTTCCCAAGCCTTGATCACGGCGTTGACATCGGTCGTCCCCGCTTTCTTGACTGCTTCGGCCCAGAACATCGTGGACAAATACGATTTGCCGCGAAGCCAGGTCGGATAATATCCCTTGTCCTTGTGGAATTTGGCGACAAAGTCCTTGTTTTTTTTCGTGGGGATGGAAAGCGTGTA
Source organism: Syntrophales bacterium (assembly GCA_034678725.1). Lineage (GTDB taxonomy): Bacteria > Desulfobacterota > Syntrophia > Syntrophales > Fen-1087 > JAXDBM01. The sequence continues at coordinate 3,449 of JAXDBM010000061.1, forward strand.
CACCTCGGCGCCCATGTTGCCGATCATGAGGCTGTCGTTGGCCAGCGCCTCGATCGTCACCTCGTCGTTGATGTAGTAGGAGAAAACCTTCTGCTTCATTCCCATGGGGCGGCCCTGTTTGAGGAGCAGCGTCAGGTCATTTCCCCAGTTGGGCGTGAAAATGACATCGGGCTTGGCGGCAATCAACTGGCTTGCGTAGGGCGCAAAGTCCTTCGTGCCGGCCGGATGATAAAGCTCAGCCACGATTTTTGCCGCCGGGTTTGCCTGGGCGAGCCTCTTTTTGAATGCCGACAGAGCCTCTTTTCCGAAGGAGTAGTCCTGGGCAATAATGGCGACTTTCTTGTAGCCCTTCTTGCCGATCAAATCGGCCAGCGCATAGGAGTGCTGATCCGTGTTGCCGCAGGTCCGGAAGAAGTTCTTGCTGCACTTCTCACCCGTCATGCTGGCCGCCGCCATGCCGTAGCTGATCATGATGGCGTTCTGTTTTGTTGCAAGCTGTTCCATGGCAGCCCCCACGGAGCTTCCCGTGCCGCCGCAAAAGAACTTGACGCCGTTCTTCAGGATCAGATTCTGGGCCTTGCGGGTCGCCACATCCGGTTTGAGCTCCGAGTCGATCGGAATGACTTCAACCTTTTTACCCAGCAAACCGCCGCTTTCATTGATCACCTTTGCCGCATAGACCACACCGTCCAGATAACGTTCGCCAATGTCCTTGAACGATCCCGAAAGTGGTTCCACTGCACCGATTTTGATGGTGTCCTGCGCTGCCGCGGGAACCGCCAGCAAAACCAGGACGGACAATACCAACAATCCCAACTTTTTTCTCATGATTCACGACCTCCCTTTCTTTTTTGCCCGAGAGCATTCTGTTTTCCGGGTGGACCGGCTTTTCTCTGCCTGCACGAAAAGCCTGTTCCTCCCGCGTATGATGCCGCTGCCTGGCTCCTCTATACCTCCAGGTAGTTCTTTCTGATTTCCTCCGCCGCCAGCAGGTCTTCCGTACCGCCTTCGAAGACCATCTTTCCCTTGCCCATGATGTAAAAGCGGTTGGCCACCTTGATGGCCGCCTTGAAGTTCTGCTCCACCATGAGCACCGTCACTCCGGAGCTGCGCACGGCGGACAGCATCTCCAGCACGTCCTTCACGATCAGGGGGGCAAGACCTTCCGTGGGCTCGTCGACGAGGATGAGCTGTGGGTTTCCCATGAGGGTCCTCGCCACGGTGAGCATCTGCTGCTCGCCGCCGGAGAGATGCCCGCCCTTGTTGTCCCGGCGTTCCTTCAGCTTGGGGAATTTCTCGTATACCCGCTCGACGGTCCAACCGCCGCTCTTGCCCGTCGCTTTTGCGTCTTTGATGCCGATGAGGAGATTCTCGTGAACGGTGAGGCTGCGGAAGATTCGCCGGTCCTCGGGCACATAGCCCACGCCCAGGCGGGCGATCTCGTAGGGCCGCTTCCCGACCAGCTCCTGGCCGCGAAAACGGACGCTTCCCTCGCTTGGCTTCACGAGTCCCATAATGCTCTTCAGCGTGGTGGATTTTCCGACGCCGTTGCGCCCGAGGAGGCAAACCAGTTCCCCCTCGTTCAAGGTCATGGAAACGCCTTGCAGGATGTGGCTCTTGCCGTAATAGCTGTGGATGTCTCGCATTTCCAGCATCGTTATCCCTCCCCCAGATAGGCATCCTTCACGCGCTGGTCGTTGCGGATTTCGTCGGGCTTTCCCGAAACGAGAATCGTGCCGTAGTGAAGGACTGAAATCGTGTCGGCAAGCGAGAAGACAACGTCCATGTCATGCTCGATGATGATCAGCGTGCGGCCGGCCGTGACCCGGTCGATCATCCGGATGGCTTGGCCGGTCTCCTCCCGCGTCATCCCCGCCGTCGGTTCGTCCAGAAGAATCAGCTCGGGCTCCGTGGAGAGCGTGATCGCGATCTCCAGGGCCCGCTGCTGGCCGTACGACAGGGCGCTGACGGGCATGTCCATGGCGTCCTGCAGTCCGACCTCCGCGGCGATGGCCTCCGTGCGTTCGTTGATGGCACGGTCATGCGCGGGTCTGCGGAAGAAATGATACCTCAGCCCGTGACGGGAGCGCACACCCGAGCGGATGTTGTCGAAGACGGACAGCTCCTGGAAGACATTGGTGATCTGGAAGGATCGCGACAGCCCGAGGCGGTTCATGGCGTGGGCCGGTTTGCCGGAAACGTCCCTTCCCTTGAACAGGATCGCCCCCGACGAGGCCTTGAAATTCCCGCTGATGATGTTGAAGAGCGTCGTCTTGCCCGCCCCGTTGGGGCCGATGACGGCGTGCCGCTCTTTTTCCCTCACCTTGAAATCAACGCCGGTGAGAACCTTGAGGCCCGAAAAGTCCTTGTGGATGTCCTTGATGTGCAGGTATTCGCTCATGATGCAACTTCCTTGGCAGCCTTGGGCCGGCCCGTGTTTGCCTTTCCCGTAAACAGGTTTCGAATGGATTGGATGATCTGCGTCAGCCCTCCGGGGATGAAAAGAACCATGAAGACGAAGATCAGCCCCATGAACAGAGGCCAGCGGTCCGTAATGTCGCTCAGGTAGTTCTGGAGGATGATGTATACCAGGGCCCCGAGCATCGGTCCCCAGAAGGTCCCCGTTCCGCCGACAAAGGTCATGAGCAGCACCGTTGTCGTCATGTCGATGCTGATGGCCGACTGGGAGCAGAACTGGAAGTGAAGCGTGTAGAACGCACCCGCCAGCCCCGCCATGGCGCCCGTAAAGGTGAAAAGAATGAGGCGGCTGACGTTGGTGTTGTATCCCAGGAACTTCATCCGCTCTTCGTTTTCGCGCATCATCAGCACCGTCTGCCCCATGGCCGTCTGCGTGAAGTACCAGCAAAAGGCGATGGCCGCCCCGATGATGACCAGCGTGAAGTAGTAAAAGCTCGCGATGTCCCCCATTCCAACCGTAGTGAACCCCAAAGCCAGGTCAGGCCGCGTGATGCTGAGGCCGTCATCGCCGCCCGTGACGGTGTGCCACTTCGTCGCCACGGCATAGAAGAGGGCGTTGAAAGCCATCGTCAGAAGCGCAAAGTAGGCGCCCTTGTGACGCAGCAGCAGTCCCCCCGCAACGAAACCGACCGCGGTCGTCAATGCGACCGCCAACGTGATGGCGCCCCACATGGAGAGGCCGGGGATGTGGATCAATGACACGGCCACCGTGAATGCCCCCGTTCCGAAGAACATGGCGTGACCGAAGGAAAGCAGGCCCGCATAGCCGAGCAGGAGGTTATAGCTGACGGCATACAGGGCAAACACGATGATCTCCGTCAGCATGTTCAGGTGGTACTGCTTGAGGACCATTGGCATCACGGCCCCGAGGGCAAAGAGAATCGCGATGAACAGATAGCTTGCGTTTTTCCGTATTTTCATTGCTTTTCACCAAAGAGGCCGGAGGGTTTCACAATCAGGACCACTGCCATGAGCAGGTAGACGAGTGCGATGGAAAGCTTCGGGAAGAGCAGCACGCCGAAGGACTGCAACTCGCCGATGATCAGCGACGCGGCCACGGCGCCGCCGAGGCTTCCGAACCCGCCGACGACGATCACGACAAAGGCGTCAAGAAGGATCTCGTTTGCCATGCCGGGGAAGGTCGAGAGCAGCGGCCCGGCAATGACGCCCGCGAAGCCGGACAGGGCCGCGCCGAAGGCAAAGACGCCCATGAAAACGAGGGGCACGTTGAATCCCAGGGCATTCACCATTTCGCTGTCGTTGACGGCGGCCCGGAGAATGATCCCGAGACGGGTTTTATAGAGAATGAGCGCCATGATGCTTCCCACGAGGACGGCGCAGGCGAAAATGAAGATCCGGTAAACGGGATAGGTGATGCCGATGATCTCAACCGTTTCGTTTAAAAAGCCCCCGACGTTGACGGCAAGCGGGAAGTTGCCCCAGACCCATTTGACAATCTCCGTAATGATGTAGGCGAGCCCGAATGTGAGCAGCAGCTCGTGCACATGCCCGAAGATGTGGACGCGTCGCAACAGAAACCGCTCGATCAGCGCCCCGATGATGAAGAGGAGAATCGGGCAGACCATGAGGGAAAGCCAGAACTGGCCGGTCTCCTGCAGAAGGGCATAGGAAAAATAGGCCCCCAGCATATACATGGCTGCGTGCGCAAAGTTCAGGACGTTCATCATCCCGAAGACCAGGGTCAGGCCTGCCGATACGAGGAAGAGCAGGCCCCCGTAAGCCAGCCCATGCAGAAAGAACACAGGGATATCGCTCATTGGATTAACCTCTCTAATGATTCCTTGAAACCGCCGCGTGATGACATTGCCGCCCCGAAGACCTCCTGCATCAGTCGCGCCCTGCCGGCCCGATGATTTCCCGGAGAATGCGCAGCAGGACGGTGTCACGCTGCTGGATGATCCGCTGGATTTTGTCCGGCGTCCACTCGTAAAATCCCCGCCCGGCCCTGACGCCGGTGGCGCCCTCGGAGATGAGCCCTTCCAGGACCGGCGCCGGCTTCGTGGCCGAATCGAGGAACGGGAACAAATATTTATGAATGTCCCGCGTCAGGACGAGTCCGGCAAGGTCCGCCGTTTCCATGGGGCCGATGAAGGGCATCCGGGCCCCGAAGCCGTACTTCACAACCTTGTCGATATCTTCCGCGCTGGCAACCTTCCTGTCGCAAAGCGAAATCGCTTCCCGCCACATGGCATGCTGGAGCCGATTGCCGAGAAAGCCCGGTATATCCTTGAGGACGCGGACGGGCACCTTGCCCACTTTCTCCATTAATGCAAAAACGGTCTCGAAGGCGCCGTCATCGGTCTGCTCGCCGCGGATCACCTCGACGCAGGGCAGCACCTGAGGCGGATTCCAAAAGTGGGTCCCCATGAAGCGGCCTCTGTTCTTCAGGGCTTTCCCGATCTCCGTGATGCTGATGGCCGATGTGTTGCTCGAAAAGATGGAATCCGAAGCCGCGTGGCTCTCGACCTCGGCGAAGACCTTTCGCTTCAGGTCGAGATCTTCCAGGATGGCTTCGATGATGTACTGGGAATCCTCGCACAGGGCCGCAAGGGAATTGCAGAGGGTGATTCGGCCGAGACAGTCCGCCGCATCTTTCGGCTCAGCCAGACCGAGGTCGATAAAGACCTTGAAATTCGCATGAATTTTGCCCTTTGCCGCCTCCAGGGTGGCCTTGTCCGCGTCGTAGAGATTGACGGCGTAGCCCGCCGAGGCGAAGACCTGCGCGATTCCATGCCCCATGAGGCCGGCCCCGATCACGCCGATGCGCCGGATATCCTTGAAGTCCACGTCTAAGCCCTCCTTTCCTTCCCAGTGACGGGGTTGCAGATGACCATGAAGCACTTGACCTCTTTGGCCCCGACAGACTCCCCGAAATGGGGATAATTTGAATCGAAATAGACACAATCGCCCTCGTTGACCGTGTAAACATCGTCACCGTGATAAAACTTCATCGTTCCCTGGATGACGAACAGGATTTCTTCCCCTTCGTGCTGGTAGAGGGTGCGCTTCTTTTGTTTGACGGGGAGCGTCAGAAGAAAAGGCTCCATGATTTTGTTCGGATATTTGTAGGCCATGGCCTCGTAGGAATACCCGAAGGCCGTACCGTCCCTGGAAATGAGCGGACGCTCGTTTTTGCGCACGAGGCAGAGGGCGGTGCGCGGCGCCTCCTCGCCCAGGAGGGCCGATATGGTGATGCCGAGCGCCCGGCCGATGATCCCGAGCGTTGAGACGGGCGGGGATTTCTCCGATTTTTCGACTTTCGAGAGGTAGCCTTTGGTGAATCCGGTCTTCTGGGCGAGCGCTTCGAGGGTGATTCGTTTTTGCGTGCGGAGCGCCTTGATCCGCCTGCCGATTTCGGCCTCGATGATTGCCGGATTTTGTTTCATGTTGGTATACTTACCTGCAAATCCGTTTACAAACATCCATATCTATTCGATTATAAAGGAATATCCATACCACTGAATGTTTCCTGATGGGAAACTTTCTAACAGATATTCCAACGGTTGTCAAATTATTTTTGCAGTTTTTTTCTGCCCCCCCTCCTTCAGTTCCATACTCAACAACAGGGGCTGAATCGAAATGACCCAGCCCCTGTTGTCACGTGACACAGGTGATTTCCCTGGAATGTCTTCCCCTTGCAGTCCTCTCTCAAATTTTGACGATTCGTTCCGGCTCGTCGACGAACATCAGGTAGGATTCGACCGGATGCCCCTTGAAAAGCCCCCGAAGGATGGTCTGGTAGCGAATCATCTGGGCGCCGTACCGGTCGGCGAGGTGGCCGACGCGCCCCGTCTTGAAATCGATCAGGGTGATGCGGCCGGGTTCGATGATGAGCCGGTCGACGATGCCGAAGGCGCGTGTGTCGGAGAGGTGCTGCTCGGTCAGCACGGCGCCCGGCCGGAAGAGGATCTCGCGAACCCCCGGCGCGCGCAGGAAGCGGCTGACCGCGTTTCGCTCTTCTTCAGTCAGGCCGACCGGGGGTATGGAATCCTGATCCGCGCTCAGCCGGGCCAGCGCCGCGTGAATGCGCAGGCCGCGTTCGATCCCCTGCTCCACGGCGGCGGAGCGCAGCGACGGGTCCATCTCCTCCGCTTCGGTCCGGGCGGCGGCATCTCCCGCGAGATCCGGCGCCGTCAGCTCCTCGTGGTCGGACGGTCGCCGCACGCCGGGACCGTAGTCCCGCCGCCAGCCGCACTCCGTCCGTTCGGCATCCGCCAACGCCTTTTCGACGGTCCGGTACAGCCGTTCACCGAACCCCTTCAGCCCGCCATTCCTGTCGGCCCGCAGGAGGATCGTCAGGCTCCGGATGGCCCGGGTCGCCGCCACGTACAGGAGGTTGGCCGTCTCCCCGGCCCCTTCTTCCCTTGCGGACGCCACCGCCTCCACAATGCCCTTCACCCCCTCCATCGGCCCAGTTTCGAGAAACGCAAGCTCCATCTGGTTCAGACCGATCGGACAGCCGTCTTCCGGGTTCGGGATCTCGGGCAGCCGGTCGCGCTCCTCCTTCCAGAAGAGAAACACGTGCGGGAACTCGAGGCCCTTGGTGGCGTGTATCGTGGCCAGCTTCACCCGGCCCGCGTGCTCGCCTTCGGGGACGGTGATCAGATGCGACATCTTCAGCACATAGCGGAGGAACGCAGCCGCGTCGACGGAGTCGGCCCGGTTGAAATACCCCTCCGCCTCGTCCCAGAGCGTCTCGATGAGGACGCGCGGGAAAAAGGGACGGAGTGCGCGCAGGGCGGCGGCAAAGGATGCGAAGCGGTGCGGCCGGGGCATCGCTTCGATGGTGCGCGCCAGCTCCGCGATCCCGGCTGCCGGCGCCCCGCCGTGGCCGAGGGACGCGAGGGCGCGCGGAATGAAGCAGCCGTCATGCCGGTCGAAAAGGGCGGCAAGCGAAAGGAAGAGGGCCGCTCCCTCGCACAGCGACAGCATCTCGCGCCCGCGAATTCCTGAGGTGGGTATTCCGGCATCGGCCAGCGCTGATGCCGCCCTGTCCAGATGGACGTTGGTGCGGCACAGGACCGCCATGTCGCCCCAGGCGCACCCGTAATCCGCCTGCTTTCGCCGAATGGCCTCGACGAGCCGCGCATAGGCGGGATCGTCGCTGCCGTCACAGGCGGCCGCGACGGCCTCCACCTCGGAAATGCCGCTGTACGGATGCTTCGGCTCGCCGGGGGGCGTCTGGAGATGGACCTGCCCGGCTTCCGCGAACAGCTCGGCGACCAGGTGGTTGAAGAAGCCGATGAGCAGCGGCGTCGAGCGGTAGTTGTGGGGCAGCGTCTCCGCGGCGATCTGCCCGCTTCGCAGTACGGGGTCGAGGCACGCCTTCAGGTGGCCGGGCGCCGCGTCCCGCCACTGGTAGATCGACTGTTTCCAATCTCCCACGAGGAAAACCGAGCGCTCCCCTTCCGCATTTTCCCCCACGCTGCTCAGGATGTCCTCCAGGAGCGGCCGGATCAGGTCGTACTGAATCCGCGACGTGTCCTGGAACTCGTCGAGGAGAAGATGCGCCGTCCGATGGAACCCGTGCTCGTAGAGGCGGGCCATGAAAAGCGGCCGGTCGGGGCTGTCCGGCCCGTCGAGGGCCGCCAATGCCTTCGGGATGTCCGCGAAATAGAGGCGGCCCAGCCTGGCCTTCTCTTCGGCGAGCAGGTCGGCGCGCAGTTCGCTGAAGCGCTTGAGAACGGCGCCGCGCAGCCGCTTGGTGTTGATGAGGCGCTCGGCGATGAGTCCGCGCATGCGGGGAAAGAGCCTCTGCAATTCGGCATACGCGGGCGTCCGGCGATCGGCCGCGGCCACGCTGACCTCCGCCAGACCGGATTTGCCGAAAAGGGCTTTCTTCAGATCCAGATCCTCGATCGGTTCGAGAAGGGGAAGAACCACCTGCGCGCGCAGATTTCCCCGCGTCCCCTCCGCGACGGCCCGGACCGCTTCCTGCAGGCGCTCGTATTCCTCGACAATGCGCGCCTGCCTGATCTTCAGCACGGCGAGCAGGCCCTCCGGGCAGTCCCATGACGCCAGCGCCTCGCCGGCCTGGTCCAGGGCGCCGGTCAGAAACTCGGGCTGCAAGCGGAGGATGCGCGCGGCGATGAGGATGTTCTCGGTGTCGGCGACGATCCGCGGATGCCGGAAAAAGCGCTCGTCGGCCAGGGCGGTGATGATCGCCTGCTCGTGCTCATCGGCCACCTGCGGCACGCAGGCTTCGGTTGAGAGGATCTGGTGGAACAGGGCATCGATCGTAGAAAAATGCACCCTGGCGGCCCGCATGATGAGCCGCAGTTTCTCGACCGCGCTCCCCGCCCCCCCCTCGATCACCTCGAGGATGCGCTTTTCCATTTCGGCGGCGGCGGCGCGGGTGAAGGTGGCGGCGACGACCAGCTCCGTGCCGCGCTCGATATGGCTGCGCACCTCCCGGGTCAGGCGGAAGGTCTTCCCGGAACCGGCGGAAGCGGTGACAAAGAGGCTCTTCACCATGGGCGGCCTCCCGTCCGGTAGAGGTCCGGCCTGAGGCAGAGCGCCTTGAACGGGCAGTATGCGCAGCCTTTCGC
>JAXDBM010000062.1:0-34684 GCA_034678725.1 Syntrophales bacterium
GCAGTTCAGGCCGGCTGAGGAGATTCTCGAGAGGACCATCGCCCTTTGCGGCCAGGAGGGGATCCCCTTCGGGGCGGACCTGATCTTCGAAGTCGCCAACATCCCCAACTTCCGGTTCTTCATCGAAATCTGCGAAGACGTCTGGGTGCCCGTGCCGCCGTCCAGTTTTGCCGCGATGGCCGGCGCCACCGTCATCGGCAACCTCTCGGCCTCCAACATCACCGTGGGAAAATCGGAATACCGCAACAGCCTCGCGGCCAATCAGTCCGCCCGGTCCATTTGCGCCTACCTCTACGCCGCCGCCGGCCCGGGAGAATCCACGACGGACCTGGCCTGGGACGGCCACGCCATGATATACGAAAACGGCAATCTTCTGGCGGAATCGGAGCGGTTCGCCAACGCCGCGCAGGTCATCTATGCCGAAATCGACCTGGACCGGCTGGCCCAGGACCGGATGCGAATGACGAGCTTCGGCCAGAACGCGCGCACGCACCGGGAGCGCGTGACGGCATTCCGCAGGGTGACCTTCTCCATCGAACCCGTTAAAAAAAAAATCCTGCTGAACCGGATCTACCCACGCTTCCCTTACATCCCGGCCGATCCGGCCAGGCGTGACCAGCGCTGCTACGAAGCCTACAACATCCAGGTCCAGGGTCTGGCCCAGCGCCTGAAGGCCTCGGGGGTCGGCCATGTCGTCATCGGCGTATCCGGGGGGCTGGACTCCACCCACGCCCTGATCGTTGCCGTGCGGGCGATGGACCTCCTGAAGCGGTCGCGCTCCGGCGTGCTGGCCTACACCATGCCCGGCTTCGCCACTACCGACAAGACCTACACCAACGCATGCCGTCTGATGGCGGCTCTGGGCGTCGAAGCCAACGAGATCGACATCCGCCCGAGCTGCCTGCAGATGCTTCGGGACATCGGCCACCCCTACGCCCGGGGCGAGGCGGTCTACGATATCACCTTCGAGAACGTCCAGGCGGGCGAACGGACCTCCCATCTCTTCCGCCTGGCCAACCTGCGGGACGCCCTCGTCGTCGGCACCGGCGACCTCAGCGAACTGGCCCTGGGTTGGTGCACCTACGGCGTGGGAGACCACATGTCCCACTACGCTGTCAATGCCAGCGTCCCCAAGACGCTGATCCAGCACCTGATCCGCTGGGTGGCCCGCAAGGTGATCTTCTCCCCGGAGGCCTCGGAGGTCCTCCTGGACATCCTGGAGACGGAGATCAGCCCGGAGCTGATCCCCGGGGAGGCCGGCCGCCAGCCGCAGCAGCGGACCGAATCCGTCGTCGGGCCCTACGAGCTGCAGGACTTCAACAATTTCTACATCACCCGCTTCGGCTACCTGCCCGCGAAGATCGCCTTCATGGCCTACTGCACCTGGCGGGACAAAAGGCTTGGGTTCTGGCCGGACGTGCCGGAGCACAAGCGCAACGAGTACGGAATCGGGGAGATCAAGCGCTGGCTCGATGTCTACCTGTACCGCTTCTTCAAGACCAGCCAGTTCAAGCGGTCCTGCATCCCCAACGGCCCGAAGGTCGGCTCCGGCGGCTCCCTCTCCCCCCGGGGCGATTACCGGGCGCCCAGCGACAGCGAGCCCACGGTCTGGCTGGAGAATCTCGCGGGGGTGCCCGACGGCGATTGATGTTCCGATTGAAAACCTGAAACAGGTGGTGATAATATGAAACGCGAACAGTACAGGGATTTCGACGCGACGCAGCTCTACTGCCCGAATTGCCGGCAGGCCGTCCCGGTGCGGAAGCGGCTGCTGCTGGTCCTGGCCAACGGAGAAAAGTTCGACTACACCTGCGTTTACTGCGGGACCTCCGTGGGGGACAAGATGGTCTCCAACCAGGACAGCGGACCCCTCATTCTCAGATAGCCTTTGACAACGGGCGGGAAAAATCCCCTTCACGCGCACAGCATAAAAAAGGCCGGGACAATTGCCCCGGCCTTTTTGGGGATCTACTATTGTTTTTGAATCTTATCTGCCGATGACGTAGCGATAGGGGTCGATAACGTCACGGAGCATGTGGAGCTCTTCCTTGGTCGGAGGCGGGTTTTCGATGATCTTCTTGGCCTTCAGAAGCTCAAAGCCGCAGTTCTCCTGAACCGTCTTCTCCGAATAGCCCGGGTTGACGGCGATGATTCTCATCCGCTTGGATTCCGGCTCGAAATCCATGACCGCCATGTTCGTGATGATCTTGTAGGGTCCCGCTCCCAGCGGCAGGCCGGATTTTGCCCGGGAGTCGCCGCCCTGGAGCCAGCCGGGCGTCGTGATGTAGTTGATCTTCTCGGAAAAACGCTTGGGGTCCTGGGGCGTCATGACCATCATGCGCCAGCAGAAGGATCCAAAGTCATTCGCGCCGCCGCTGCCCGGGAAACGGACCTTCGGCTTCTGATGGTCCGCGCCGATTCGCGTCGAATTCAGGTTGCCGTACATGTCGAGCTGGGCGCCGCCGAGGAAGGTGTAGTCCAGCATGCCTCTGCAGGCGGTTTCCATGATCTCGCACATGCCGCTCGCCATGACGGCCTTCCAGGTGGTCCGGGAATCGCCCACGGAGATGGGCATTTCCGGGATCAGGGGAGCCGCGCCGCCCGCCTCGAACAGAATCACCAGATTGGGGGAGCCTGTCTTCTGCGCCAGCATCGCCGCCGCGCAGGGCGCCCCGGTTCCAACCCCCACGGAGGCGCCGTCTTCCAGCTCCCTCGCGGCGGTGCAAATCATCAGTTCCATTGTATTGTAGTCAGCCATTGTCTCAGTCTCCTCCTTTCTAATCCCTCGCGCCGATGAACATCCATTCCTTCTGTCTCAGCATCTGCAGCCTGTGCAGTCCGCCGTTTTTCTCGATGTATTCAAAATGATCCTTGCAACTGTAAATGTTCTTGTCGAGGAATTTCTTGAACTCATCGGGGTCCTGTTCGACCTTCATCCATTCCCGCAGGTGCTCCTCGTCCGAGAAGTACTCACCCAGCATGTTGCCGGGATAGCTGCCGTAAGGCACTTCGCAGACTGCGTCGACGAGCCAGTAGGGGATCACGGTGTAACTCGGGTCTCTTCGGATCTCGTCGTTCGGGATGAGCCGCTCGCAGGTGATGATCAGCCGTTTGGAGGCCCTGGCCACGTCGAAGTCGGATACGGTGATGCCGCGGATCCGGCAGTTTCCGTAAATGTCCGCTTCATGGACATGAATGGCGGAAACGTCGGGATAGATGGCCGGCATGGCCGCGTATCTGGTCCCCGTGAAGGGGCACTGGATGATTTTCGCGCCGCTGAACTTGAAAGTGTCGGTGCCCATGACGTTCCGGGCGGGATAGAAGGATACGCCGGCCGCCGCCGCCTTGAAGCGGACGGAAAGGGAGTAGTTGGTCCACTCACTGACATCGACCTTGCCGCTTTCCATGTACTTCCGGGCATTCGCGGAAAGTCCGCGCGCCTCGAGGCCGACGATGTAGGCGACATCCAGCTTGTTGAAGACCTCGCCTGCACAGAGAATCTGGAAATCGTGGGTTGAGGTGTGACCGGCAAACCCCATGTTTTTCCGGCCCTGCCTCACGATCTCATGCGCGACGGCAGCGGGAATGCGGTTTGCGCCGAACCCCCCCAGGGTCAGGTAATCGCCGTCCTTGACGAATTTCTCGACCGCCTGCTTGACGGTCATGAGCTTGCTCTCCAGTTTGCGGTTCTTGTGCCGGAAAAATTCTCTGGCCTTGTCCGCATCCGGATCCGTAAAAATCTTGCCAACTCCCTGATCTAATACGTCCACTGAACTCTACCTCCTTCTCTAAGTTTTGAAAGCCACTTCTACAACTTTAAATCCGACCTCCCACACAGCATTTTGAAACTTTGTTACCGAAAAAAAGAAAATCCGGATAGGTAATTTGATGCCGCCCAACAAAAACTTTTTTCCGATAGCACAGGAAAACAGATGAATCAAGCAAAATTACGATGAATCCGGAACATTTCCGCGGGCCGGCATTGCCTTTTCAACTCATTCATTTTGCTTTCTTTTTCTCCATCGCCGCCCTCAGCTTGTCGCCCAGCCCACCCAAACCGGACGTCGGGACGCCCGAATTTCCTCTACCCTGAAAAACGAGGCTCGCCTCTTTCGGCGCTGCCGTCCCCTCCAGGTAATCCCCGAGGACGCCGCGGCTGTGCTCATCCTCATGGCAGTAAATGCAGAGGTTTTCCCAGTTGCTTCCGTCCGGCGGGTTGTTCAGGTGGTTGCCGTCCCGGTGATGAACGGTCAGGAGCCGGCGGTTGGCCCCGCCGAAATCGCGGCCGCACCGCGCGCAGACCAGGCCGTGAATGGCCAGCGACCGCTCCCGGTAATCCTCGCCGGCAGGCTTTTCACCGGCTTTTTTGAGATCCCGGACAACGTCCTCGGCGGATTTCCCCGTTCCCGCGCCCTTGCCGACACGCGATGAAACGCGACCCCACTTGCTCCCGAAGCTGACCTTTGCCACAACAATCCCCTCCCCGGTTTGATGATCCACCCGTATTCGATAAAATTTGCATTGACAACATGAGACATCAGTTTATAGCATAATTCCGGTTAAATCAATCCAGCGCAATTTGTCGCATCAACCGATTTTCATGGAGGCCCAAATGTCCCTGCCGGATCGAAACAATCCTTACAATTTCAACGAATACCTGGAATGGCGGCGCAGTGTGGACTATTACGGCGACGACCCCTTCATCCAGAAGGTGGTACGCCACTTTGCCGGCAGCGAATGGGAGAAGGTCGATACTGAAGCCCGCGCCGTTTCGAAGAAGGCCTCCTTCCGTTGGCGGGACCTTTCCGAAAGCATCGCCTGGCTGGAAAAGCGCCCTTACCTGATGTGCTACGACGGCCACCGCAACCGCATCGACCGCATCGTCCGGCCCCGGGAAACGGAGATCCTCGAAAAGGAGGTGTTCTCCGAAGCCTTCTTCGCGGACAAAACGTCCCCCTGGGTCAAACTCGTCAAGATGTACATCATCTACCAGAACGGCGAGGCCTGCGTCGCCTGTCCGATCACCTGCACGGAAGGGCTGGTCATGCTCCTGGAGAAGTTCGCCGACACGCCGGAGACGCGGCGCATCCTGCGGCACTGCAAGGAGGGCATCGACGGCGAGTACGCCATCGGCGCCCAGTATCTTTCCGAGATCCAGGGGGGCTCCGACGTCCCCTCCAACGTGCTGGAGGCGGTGCAGGAGGGCGGCGTCTGGCGCCTGTACGGAACGAAATTCTTCTGCTCCGCCACGCACGCCAACTATGCCGTCGTGACGGCAAAGCCCAACGGATCGGAAAAGGTCGCCCTGTTCGTCGTCCCGTCCTGGCTTCCGGGCAACCGGGAAAAAGAGCTCCGCAACGGCTACACCATCGACCGGATCAAGTGGAAGATCGGCACGAGCGAGCTGACCACGGGCGAATTGACCTTCAACGGCGCCCTCGCCTACCCCGTCGGTCCCCTGGAAAAGGGAGTCGCTAACGTGGTCGGCATCGTCCTGACCTATTCCCGCCTGACCGTCGGCCTTTCCGCCGCGGCCTTCATGACCCGGGCCGTGCGGGAAGCTAAAAAATACGCCGAATTCAGACAGGCCTTCGGCGTCGCCATCGGCTGCTTCCCCATGGTGGCGGGACAGCTTGCCCGAATGGAGCGCACGGCGCGAAGGACAACGGCGGGCGCCTTCAAGCTGTACCGTGATTTCCTGACGCTGGAGGGGGGTCTCAAGGGCGGCCTGGCCACGGATGAACCGGAGGCGGCCCGGAAGAAGCGCTTCGACATTCGGGAGCTGATCATGCTCCAGAAGATCGCCGCCTCCTGGGACAGCACCGACGTCATCCGCGAGGCCATGTCCGTCTTCGGCGGCCACGGCGTGATGGAGGACTTTTCGTCCCTGCCGAGGATCTACCGGGACTCCGCCGTCAACGAGCTCTGGGAGGGGCCGCGAAACGTCCTGCTCACGCAGATCCATCGCGACCTGCAGCGCGTGGCAGGGTGGTACAAGCCGTCGGATTTTGTCGGAAACCTCCTGCCGGACCTGGACGCCGCGCTCGTCGGGGAGCTTTCGAAGGAGATCACGGAACTCCTGGCGCATCCGGACCTGTTCCACATGGATGAAAAGACGATCGAGGTCTGCCGGCGCTGGGACGCCTTCTGCCACCGGCTGTTCCACGCCTACCAGGACCTGGCGCTGCGGGAGGTCAGGGGATGATTTCAGCCGCGCCGATGCCCTTTACATAAGCGCCGAGACAGATACAACATAACAGACAGGAAGGAGCCGCACATGTTTGACTACATGCTCACCAGGGAACAACTGAAGATCCGGGACGAGGCCCGGGACCTCGTGAAGTGGGTCCCCCGGCAGATGATCCTCGACATGGACACGGACGCCATCAAGTTCCCCAAGGAATTCCTTCGCGAGGCGGGAAGGCGCAATCTCATGGGCTGCCGCTACCCGAAGAAATGGGGCGGCCGGGAGATGGACTGGGTGACGACCTGCATGCTCATGGAGGAGATCGGGA
The DNA here is from genome assembly GCA_034678725.1 of Syntrophales bacterium. Lineage (GTDB taxonomy): Bacteria > Desulfobacterota > Syntrophia > Syntrophales > Fen-1087 > JAXDBM01. Next base: position 6,516 of record JAXDBM010000062.1, read on the forward strand.
CGCTCGGCTACGAGTTCGCCTGCGTTTTCGGCGTCGGCGCCGAACTGGTCTGTGACGCCATCATTCAGCACGGCACGGACGAACAGAGAGAAAAGTACGTCAAGCCCCTCCTGCGGGGCGATCTCTTCGCCGCCGAATGCCTGACCGAGCCCCGGGGCGGCTCCGACTTCTTCGGCGCCACCACCAGGGCCGAGGACATGGGGGATCACTTTCTCGTCAACGGGCAGAAACGCTTCATCGTCGGCGGCGAAGGGGCGGACTATTTCCTCCTTTACGCCCGGACCAACTTCGACCCCGCCGCCAAGCCCCAGGACACCCTGACGGCCCTGATCGTGGACCGCGGCCCCGGCGTCGAAACGAAGTACCTCTACGGGCTGATGGGCTGCCGCGGCGGCGGTACGGCGCGGCTCGTCTTCCGGGACGCGAAGGTGCCGAAGGAAAACGTCATCGGCAAAGTGAACGGCGCCTATGCGGTCTTCAACACGATGATGATCCCGGAGCGCCTCGGCACGGCGGCCATGACCATCGGCGCGGCCCGTCCCGCCCTGGAGATCGCCACGAACTACACGTCGCGGCGGAAGGCCTTCGGCCAGATCATCGCCCAGTTCGAGGGGGTGAGCTTTCAGATTGCCGAAGCGGTCATGCTGCTGGACGCGGCCCGCGCCATGGCCTATGTGACGGCCCGGGCCGTGGACGAGGGCGTCGACATGAACCGCGTCCGCCGGATGGTCTCCGAATCGAAGAAGTTCATCACCGAATCCTGCCAGAAGGCGGTCCATAACGCCATGCAGGTCGTGGGCGGCATCGGGTACACCAACGTTTTTCCCATCGAGCGGATTTTCCGCGATGTGCGGCTCGCCTCGATCTGGACGGGCACGAGCGAGGTCATGTCCATGATCACGGCCCACGAGTGGTACCGTGAATTTTTCAAGACGAAGGCCGGCCGCCAGGCCCGCGATTTCGAGCGCGACGCCCAGGAGGCGGACGCCGCAGACGAAAAGATATTCGAATAGCCGCCGGCGAAGCCTGCCGCTCCGGGCAGTTCAAGATGAACGATGAACAGAAACTGATCCCCGTTCTGCGGGAGGGGATCCACATCATCAAGATGGTCCTCTTCAAGATGCTGAGGAGCGGGCTTGAGGACCGGCATCCTTCCTGGGAGCGGGCCGACCTCGGCCGGCTCGCCGGGGCCGTGATCAACGGCCTGTTCGGCACGCCCAACCGGGAAGAGCCCTTCCTGTCCTTCGCGAAAGCCCATGCGGCCCTGATCGATGAGGAAATCGGGAGGCTCGCCGCCGAATATCCGGAAATGCGGATCCCGATCACCGATGCCCTGCGCGTCCAGTTCCTCTGCGACAGCCGGGAAGGCTGCGACAGCGAGGCGGTCCTTGCGAGGGCAAGAGATCTCGGCATCCTGATCCTCGATCGGGAGGTCCCCCTGCCGGATCACTTCATGACGCTTGCCCGCAGGCTGGGTGAAGCGCATCACGTGACCTGTCAGGTCCGGATTCATTCACACTGACCGGACCGCCGGCAAATCGCCGAAGCCCGGGGCTGCTTTCCGGCCAGCGTGCACAATGCTCACGCAAAAAAAGGAATTTGTGAACATGCCCCCCCGCACGAGCAGAAAAGATTCACCCGACTATGCCCTCTATGAAAAGATGCGGAGGAAATCCCCCCGGGCAGCCGGATACTGGATGGCCGGCGACCGCCTCTACCACGCGGGCCTTTTCCTGACGATGGTCAGCATACCGGCACTGTTCTATATCTACACGCGCCTCGAACCGGGCGGAATGCTTTACGGGATGGTGGGCCTGCTGGCCGGGTCGGTCGGCATCCTTGCGCTGGGGATCTACCTTAAAAGGGAATCCTACAAACTCGCCATGAAGGCCGGGATCGACATCACGCATCCGCACGGATGAAACGGCATTCGGCGCCTGCCGCACCGTCACGATTGCAGGGCTCCCCGTCTGTCAGGCTCATGAGGGAAGCACCGGGAGCCGAAAGCGCTCCAGCAGCGAGGCGCTCGGACGGACCCTGCCCGCCTCTGCATCGTGCACGACGGCGACCACCTCGTCGTTGACGGGCGTGGCCACGCCATGGCGTCTTCCGGTCTCGCAGATTACGCCGTTGATCGCGTCGATCTCGGTACGGACTCCGCGGTCCAGATCCTGGAGCATGCTCGCCCGCAGTTGCCGGTGCGGGCCGAAGATCAGTTTGTAAATCTCCCGCCGGAAATTCATCTCCTCGGCCGTCTTGAACGCCAGGATGTTGATGTCGTGCCCCTGCATCGGTTCCAGCCTGATTCCCGCTGCCGCCGCGGCACGGATCGCCTCGTCACCGATGTGGACGACGCAGGTCAGCGCCTTTTCGTTGTCCAGCACGTCCCCGAATGTTCCGCCGATCACGGCGGACATGCCGCTCATCGTAGCGTTGACGATCAGTTTCGTCCAGCGGACGCCGACCAGGTTTTCTACGGGCTCTATCTCGCAGATCCGGGACAGCTCCATTTTCACGGCATCGACCGCCGGAGGCGGTACCGCTCCGTGCGTGCCAAGCGAAATCGTCATCTTGTCCCTTTCCGAGGTCAGCTCCGAGACGCCGGGTCCGAGCCAGGTCGCGCCCCATCCGACCGGGCAGCCCAGCAGCCTGCTCTCGCCGACATACTTTGCAACGGCCGGCTCCGGCACGCCGTTCTGCATCGTGGCAACCAGACTTTTCTCATGCAGGTGCGGCAGCAGCGCGGTCAGGGCCGCCTCGTTGTAGGTCTGTTTCACGGCATAGAGGACGAGATCGTAGCGTCCCGACATCTTGTCCGGTGTGACGGCCTGGACCGGAATCGTTTCGTCCATGAAGCCGGTGATCCTTGCTCCCTTCGCATTGATGGCGGCCACATGATCCCGATTGGCGTCTACCAGTGTTACGTCGCCGCCGTTTTTCGCCATCAGTGCACCGGCGATCATGCCGATGGACCCCGCCCCGAGAACCGCAGTTTTCATATCCTTCTCCCTTCCAGAGTAATTTTTGCATGGGTTGTTTTCAGGTGGAGCATATACAGGCAGAGCGCCTCTTGTGTCAATGGAAACGTGGCCCGAAAATGTGTTATAAAAACGATCGGCAGCAGGATGGATTGCGTTCCCGGTCCGCTGATGCCGGGATACCGGCCCGAACACAACGGTTGCCCTGCGGAATGCCGCTGAGGCGTCCCCCGGAATAAGGAGGTGAACGGCCCATGAAATCATACCGAAAGGAACTCTGGTTCAATGTCCCCTCTCGAAGAGGGTTTCTCAACATCACGCGGCAGGTGGAGCAGTGCCTGAAGGAAAGCGGCGTATCGGAAGGCCTGATCCTGGTGAACGCGATGCACATTACCGCTTCCGTTTTCATCAATGACGACGAGTCCGGCCTGCATCAGGATTACGAAGAGTGGCTGGAAAAACTTGCCCCCCACGAGCCGGTCTCCCGGTACCGGCACAACCGCACGGGCGAGGACAACGGCGACGCCCACCTGAAGCGGCAGGTCATGGGGCGGGAAGTCATCGTCGCCGTCACGGAGGGGAGGCTGGACTTCGGCCCGTGGGAACAGATCTTCTACGGGGAGTTCGACGGCCGGCGGCGGAAGCGGGTCCTCGTCAAGATCATCGGGGACTGAGGCCCGGCGAAACGAGGCAAACATCGATCCGGCGACCCTGGCGGCCATGGCGGGCTTTACGGTCATGATGATCCTCGACCTGGCGCTGGGGTGACAACTTGAAAAAATAGCCGCGGCAAAATCGCTTGCAATAATTTTCCGTTGCGCCGATTATGGTTTCCGGAATGCATTGCGTCGATCACAGGATCCATGATCTTTACAGGATGCAACTCAGGCGTGATTAGGGATCGTATGAACGGACCGACACCGGCAAGGGCCGTTCACACGGCTATCAAGGCGTTCCCATGAAGATCATCTACCTTTCCGACATCCACGGCGCCTTTGCGCAGGTCAAGAAACTTCTCTCCCTGACCGATGCCCAGGCCTATATCATCGCCGGCGACCTGATCGACCGGCCTTTCTACACGGAAGAGATGTCGGCCCGGTACCGGGAGTTGCAGACTTACTTTTCGGGCCTCTACAACCGCATGGGTGCGGACCATGCGGATCTGGACGATTTCATCGAAGACCTCTCGAAACGCAAGGAACTGTCCGGCGATATCCTGAAACGGGCAAAGGAATACCGGGACGCAACCATCCGGGCCCGGCGGGTCCTCCAGCAGAAGTACAAGGTCCTGGAAAGCATCCTTTTCCTGAAAGGCGCCTCTCAGGTCTTTTGCCTGCCCGGCAACTACGATATGGACCTGCAGTACACCTCGCTCCATGGCAGAGACCTTCACCGCCACTGGCACCATGTGGCGGACTTGAGGATCGCGGGCTACGGCGGGGCGGACGTGGCCACTCCCGGAATTCCCCAGCGCTATGCCGTACCCTACAATGCCGACCGGGGTGTGAGCGAGATGACCCGTTTCTTCGCGGAGACCCGCCCGGATATCATCGTTGCCCACAAGCCGGCCCACGGGATCCACGATCACGTCGCCCCCATGGGGGAAAGCGGATCCCCGGAACTGCGAAGGTTCTGTGAGGAGTACCGGGTCCCCCTTTGCCTCACCGGACACATTCACGACCAGTGGGGGTTCGAAGAGATCGACGGGACGATTTACCTGAATCCCTCCAACTTCGGAACCGTGATCCAGCCGGGGGGTGCGGTGGCCGAAGGAGGGTTCTTCTACGGCATCGAAACCCGCGACCGGCAGATTGTCCGAATCAGCATGGGCAAACTGGTCCGGGACCGGGTTCATGACATTGTCGCTTACAGCCTTCGGAAAAAGCGCTGGGACAAGCATGTGCTGGACCCGGAGCGCTTCGGCGCCCTGATCCGAGGGAAAAGCCACGATCTTACGGAGGGGGCGAAAAAGTGGGTCCCCGGGGAGATGCTGAAACAGGAAATGCGGTGGTACTTCCCCTGCGGAGGGGCGGATCAGATGACGGGGGCGGCCGCTGAAGCGATCGAACGGGTTGCGCGCGAGGCTGAAGAAAAAAGCGGCGCAGCCGTGGCGCTGGATCTTGTCGAAGGTGAAGAAAGCCTTTCCCCCGCTTTGAACCTGGTGCTCTACATCCGGAGCGGAGGCTCGAACCCGGAGAATCCGGACATGCAAGAGGATGGAAAACACATCGGGCCCCGGGCAATACGGGATGCGGTGCAGGCCGGCCTCGCGGCCTTCCCGCACATCCGGATCATGGACTGGATCGATCTCGACCGGGTTCTCCAGAGCCTGCAGCGGAAGGATTACGAGTGCGATGTCACCCAGCGTTTCGCGGCATACCGGGCGATCGGCCGCACCCTGAGGGGAGGCGACGCGGCCTTCGTGGAAGAAAAGCTCGATGCGGACCGCCCGTTCCGGGGCGAAATCGAAGGGACCGGCTGGTCATACCTGGAAATATTCCGAAACCTGGCCGACCGCGTGGAAACCATGAAGATTTTCGAAGCCCGTTTGCGGGAGCTGGGCATCACGGCCCCCGAGGCTTTCAAACGGAGGATCGCGGAGTTGCTCCATGGCGCTGACAAAACGCAGGATCAGCAAGCTGATTGAACTGGGCGATCTCCTGTGCGCCTCTTTCAACCTGGAAGAGGCCTACCGCATGATATCCCTGGAGATGCCGCAGCTCTTTCCCGCCGGCGCCTGTTACCGGTTCGATGCCGCGGGAAACCTTCTCGAAGCCGCGGCGTCATGGGGCGAGGCGCCGGGGAAAACCCTGTTTTCAGCGGAGGACTGCTATGCCGTCCGCAGGAACCGTCCGCACCTTGTGGCCGGTTCGGGGAAAGGGATCCCCTGCCCTCACGCTCAGGGGGAAAAGGGCAGCGGGGCTTCGATCTGCGTCCCCATGAACGTCTATGGCGAACGGCTGGGCCTCATCCATGTGCAGTTTCCCCGTCCGGCCGGGAAAAAGGTCTCCGTGTCCGCGAGGGAACTGGGCGCAAACGAGCAGCTTGCCATTCTGGCGTCCAGGCAGATCAGCATTTCTCTGCGGAATCTTCAGTTTCGGGAACAGTTGAGCAGCCAGTCCATGACGGATCCGCTGACGGGGCTGATCAACCGCCGCTACCTCGAAGAAGTCCTGTCACGGGAACTGAAGCAGGCCCAGCGTGAAGGTGGGCCGGTTGGTGTCGTGTTCATGGATATCGACCGCCTCGGGCAGATCAACCAGACCTACGGCATCGAGGCAGGCGAAGGGATCATCAAGGACTTGGGGCGCTTTCTCGGCGAGAACATCGGAGGGAAAGAATTGGCATGCCGCTGGGGCGCGGATGAGTTCGTTCTCATCCTGCCCGGCGCTTCGCTGACGTCCGCCCGCAGGCGCGCCGAGAACATCCGGGAGATCTTGAAGGACCATGCCGGCCGCGACGACCACAGGCAGATGCGGCGCGTCACTCTTTCCATCGGTGTGGCCGCCATGCCGGAACACGGCGAAACGGCCGGAGACCTTTTGCAGTCCGCCAAGGCAGCCGTGAAGGAGGCCAAAAAGGAGGGGCGCGATCGCGTCCGCATCGCCGATTGAAGGATGTCTTTCGAGGAGGAGACCATCCGCACGGATCAGGTCAGGAGTCGCTTCACCAGGTTCACGACCGGCTCGGTGAACAGAAGCACGAGAACGGCGTAGAGAAACATGGCCACCGCCAGCTCCATTGCACGGATCCGGCGGTACCTTTTTCGAATGAGCAGGATGACAACGAGCCCCGCGACCAAGGCAATCAGATGCAAAAGAGAAAGTCCGCTCATGTTCACGCCCCCCTTCAGCGGTAAACAAGGACAAATCAGGTTATGGCCGCGCTGAACGCTCGGTGGTCGCGGAAGCAGGACCCCTATATTCCGAGATTGGAAAGCATCGTGCAAAATCGGTTTACGATTTCCACCAGCTTGGGATGCGTTGTCTCGAAGCCCTGAACCGACGACGCCAGGCCCCGGATGGACAAGCTCAGAAGGGGCGGACTTTTCTCGCTTCGCATGGCTTCCTGGGTCGACAATCCGGCAAAGCCGGTGATGCTTTCCGCCTGCTCGTAATGGGTCCGGGAAAGTTCGGTAACTTCCGCTCTCAGGGCCGTCACCAGGCTCAACAGTTCGGACCTGTCATGCTCCGTGACCGTATCGCTCTGCTTCAGACGTTCTTCAATCCTGTCGAGCCGATCCTGAATCATTGTTCCCGCCTTTATTCGTCATTCATTTCCAAAGGCTTCGGAATTTCGCTATGATTGTTTCGAAATATACGATGGGCGGATTCGCGTGTCAATGGAAATGCGCAGAGAAGGAACGGTTGGAGCCGGAATACAAGCCTGTCTCCCGTTTGGCTCAAAGCCGGCTGAAATCTTCCTGCGACAAAAGCCTGAACCCTCTTTTCGAAAGAACGCTGCGCGCGAAATCGAGGTTGTCGATCCGCAATACGATGACGGCATTTTCCGAGAGCTTGTTCATGAACGTGTACAGATAATCAACATTCAGGCGTTCCTCGGCGAGGGCCCTCAAGGCCTTCGCGAGGCCGCCCGGCTCGTCGGCGACTTCAACGGCCAGCACTTCAACGACCTGAATGCTGTATCCCTTTTCACCAAGCAGCGCGGCCGCTGACGCGGGATCGGGGACGATCATCCGGACGACTCCGAAATCCCTTGATTCGGCGATGGAGAGGGCCCGGATATTGACGCCGCCCTCCCCCAGCAGCGTGGTCAGTTCCGCCAGAACGCCCGGCCGGTTTTCCAAAAAAACGGATATTTGCTTCAGTTTCATCGGGATGCCTTTTCAAGGTCTTTTTTCAGTCTTTCGAACGATGTAAAGACGCAACCAGGATGCCCAGGGCAATGGATGCCAGTCTCGCTCCGGGGGGATCTGAACGGGAGCTGATGAGGATCGGGACCCGGGCGCCGACAATCACGTGCGCCAGGTCTTTCCCGCCATAATAGACCAGGGATTTTCCGAAAATGTTGCCTGCTTCCAGATCCGGCAGGATGAGGATGTCGGCCGCGCCCGCAACGGGGGATTCGACCTTTTTGATTTTTGCCGCCTCCGGAGAAACGGCGTTGTCCAGCGCAAAGGGGCCGTCCACGATGCAGTCCGGTATGTCGCCGTAGGAACAGATTTTCGAGAGGGCGAGGGCATCCACGGTGGAGCGCACTTCCGGCTGCACCTTCTCCACGCCGGACAGAATCGCGACTTTGGGGACCTTTATGCCCAGGGCATGGGCGACGGCAACGGCATTTCGGATAATGCTGATTTTCTGCTTCAGGTCCGGCGCCACATTGACGCCGCCGTCGGAAGCGATCGTGATGCGCCTTTTCCCTTCACGGACATCTTCGAAGATGAATACATCGCTCAGCAGACTGCCCGTCTTCAGGCTCTGCGCGCCGCGCAACGCCGCCGCGAGAAGGCTGTTGGTGGATACATTGCCCTTCAGCAGGAGATCAGCCTCCCCCGAAACGGCGAGCGCAACACCGTGCTCCGCCGCCCGGTCCATGTTCTTCTCATGATGGAATTCAAAAGCCGAAGAAGAGATCCCGAGGCTTTTCAGAAGGTCTTCGATCAGGTCCCGATGGCCGATCAGGACGCCTCTGGCCAGGCCCTTATCCCGTGCCTCGCTGATTGCAACCAGCGAAGAGGGTTCGTGGGGGGCAATGACGGCCACCCGCTTCGGTCCTGAGTCGGCAGCCTTTCGAATCAGTGTCCTGAAATCTCGAATCATCGATCTCGACGTTGCGGTCGGCAATGAGTTGAGCGAAGCCGGGAGAAGCGGCCGCTCCCGATATGCAGGACGATGCCCCGATCCTCATTTTGCCGCCCGGTTCTCCGGCGACAGCAGCATATCCCAACAGCTCCCGGTCTGATCAGACACGCCGGCCCATGTTCGTGACGCGGCGAGAGGCTCTTGTGTTGCGGATAACGTTATTTCTTTTTGCCGACGAAAGCAAGCATCTTCTCCTTCTGCTCCTCTGTGGCGAAGCAGAGGCCGAAACAGTCGATTTCGAACAGCGACGCCGACTCCAGGTCCATTCCGGTGCCCTTGTTGATGGCCGACTTGATCAATGTCAGCGCCGGGGCGCTCTTCGAGGCGATCTTTTTCGCCAGTTCAATCGTCTTCTCCATCAGAGAATCGGCCGGATAGACCTCGTTGATCAGGCCCAGCGCCAACGCCTCGTCAGCGCCGATCATGTCGCCGGTGAAACAGAGCTGCTTGGCCTTTGTGATGCCGATCAGACGGGAGAGGCGCTGCGTGCCGGCGCTTCCGGGCATGATCCCGATGTTGATCTCCGGCTGTCCGAAGCGGGCCTTCTCCGAAGCCGTCCGCAGGTCGCAGGCCATGGCATATTCGAGCCCCCCGCCAAGACAAAGCCCCTGAATGGCGGCAATGACCGGCTTTTTGAGGTTCCAGATCCTGTCGATGACGCGCTTGGCGGCCAGGGCATACTCGCGTGCGCCCATTGCATCCTTGTCCACCATTTCTTTGATATCGCCCCCGGCAATGAAGGCCTTCTCCCCGGATCCCTTCAGGACAACAACCCGAACCTCAGGGTCCGCCTCCGCGCGGTCCAGCAGTTCGATCAGCTTGAGGTTGACCGCGGTATTGAGCGCATTGAGCGCTTCCGGACGGTTGACCGTCAGGAGGGCGATCGACTCACTTTTCTCATAGAGCACAACGTCTGTGTTTGCCATATCGTCTTGACTCCTCTGTCAGAATGGGGGGGTACGAACAATGCTTGAGGCAACTGCGGCAATGGCCGCATGACCTTCGGAACCGACAAGGATAAGGGTCACGCCCCGGCGTTCCATGGAATGCATGCTATTCTTTTCTCGTCTTCAGGATCTCCCTCGCCTCGTCCGGAGTGGCGGGCTCGTAGTCGTATTCCTTCATGATCCGCACCATCTTCTCCACCAGCTCGGCATTGCTCTTGCATAGGACGCCTTTGGAAAGATAGAGGTTGTCCTCCATCCCGACCCGGGCGTTCCCGCCGAGGAACATGGCCGTGGTGCACATGGGAAACTCCATCCTGCCGGCGCTCAGAACGGACCAGTTGTACTTCCCCGAGCCAAGAATGCGTTCCGCGGCCTGGTGGAGGCTCATGAGGTCATAGACCGTGCCGCCGATCCCCCCGAGGATCCCGGTCACGAACTGAAGGAAAACCGGCTCCTCGAGGACACCGTTGTTCAGGAGATATTTCACGTTGTAGATCTGGCCGACGTCGTAGATCTCAAGCTCCGGCTTGGTCCCGTGGTCGCGCATGATCCCGCACATCCCCTCCATGGCCTTGAAGGTATTGGCAAAGACGAAATCGTGGGAGGACTCGATATAGGGCTTTTCCCAGTCGAATTTCGCATCGTTGAGCATGCGGGCCATGGGAAAAAGGCCGAAGTTGACGCTGCCGGCATTCATCGACGCCAGATCGGGCTTGAAGGCCGGTACGACCGCAACCCGCTGCTCCACGGTCATGCCCATCCCGCCGCCCGTCGTCAGACAGAGCATGACATTCGATTCCGCACGAATCATCTCGACGATCTCACGAAAGATATTCAGGTCCGGCGACGGCCTTCCATCCTGCGGGTCGCGGGCATGGATGTGGACGGAAGCCGCCCCGGCATTTGCCGCGTCAATGGCCTGCCGCGCAATGTCTTTCGGCTTCCAGGGGAAATGGGGCGACAGGCTGGGGGTATGAATCGCGCCGGTTACGGCGCAACTGATGATCCGCTTGTTCGTTTTGGACACGTTCCTTTTCTCCTTCCGATTCACACGGATTCATGCTGCTGAAACAATCGCTCAGCATCAGCTTTCCTACCTGAGGATCTGCCCGGCAATGATGACGCGCTGGATCTGGTTGGTACCCTCGTAGATCTGGGTGATCTTCGCATCCCGCATCATCCGCTCCACCGGGTATTCCCGGACATAGCCGTATCCGCCGAAGATCTGGACGGCGTCCGTGGTCACCTTCATCGCCACGTCCGAGGCGTACCACTTCGCCATGGAAGCGATCTTCGGCTGGTCCGGCGATTCCGGTTCGGTGTCGATCATCGAAGCCGCGCGGTACACCATGGTCCGCGCCGTCTCGACGGAAAGGGCCATCTCCGCCAGCATCCACTGCATCCCCTGGAACGAAGCCAGGGGCTTGCCGAACTGCACCCGCTCCTTGGCGTATTTGATCGAGGCATCGAGCGCCCCCTGGGCGATACCCAGGGCCTGACCGCCCACGGCGGGCCTCGTGTAGTTGAACGTCGTCATCAGGGTCCGGAAACCGCCGCCTTCGGGGCCCAACAGACGGTCCGCCGGAACAAACACGTTCTCGAACACGAGTTCCCGCGTGTCCGAACCGTGGAGGCCCATCTTGTGCTCCTTCTTCCCCACGGTGAACCCTTCCATGCCCTTCTCCAGGATGAACATGCTGATGCCCCGGTTGCCTTTCTCCTTATCCGTGTAGGCCAGGACCGTTACGATCTCCGCTTCGCCCCCGTTGGTGATGAAAATCTTGGCGCCGTCCAGAACGTAGCCGCCGTCAACTTTCCGCGCCGTCGTCTTCATCCCCGACACGTCGGAGCCTGCCCCCGGCTCGGTGATCCCGCAGGCGCCAAGGCACGCTCCCGAGGCCAGGCGGTAAAGAAAATTCTTCTTCTGCTCCTCCGTGCCGGCCAGAAGCAGGGGATCGCTTGCCAGCGCCTGGGTCGTCAGGATGACCGATGTTGAACAGCAGACCCGCGCGATCTCTTCGACCACCAGGACCATGGAAAGCATCCCCGCTCCGGCCCCGCCGTACGCCTCGGGGATCTGAACACCCAGAAGGCCATTCTCCGCCAGGACCTTTACCGAATCGGACGGAAAGACCTCCTTCTCGTCGATCTCCGCGGCAATCGGGGCGAATTTCTCCTCCGCGATTCTCCGCACCGTGTCCCTCAACATCCGCTGGTCTTCATTCAAGATGAAATCCATGTTACTTCTCCTTCCAAAACCGTTGCTTTCTATTTTTCGTTTATAATTCTGCGGATTTCCCGCTTCAGGATCTTGCCCAGGCCCGTCTTGGGCATGGCGTCCAAGAAGAAGATCTTCTTCGGGGCCACGAAATGATGGAGGTGTTCGCCCAGGTAGGTCAGGAGCTCCTCCTCGGTGGCCTGCTGGCCCGGCTTCAGGGTCACTGCTGCGGCCACATCCTCCCCGTACTTGGGGTCCTTCACGGCAACGACGGCGCACTCCCAGATCGCCGGGTGCTTGTACAGCCAGCCCTCGGCGACGCCGGGGTCGATGTTCTCGCCGCCCTTGATGATCAGGTCCTTCAGGCGTCCGGTGATGTAGAGCTCCCCGTCCTCGTCGAGCTTCCCGATGTCACCGGTGTGAAGCCACCCGTTGACGAGGGCCGCGGAGGTCTCCTCGGGCTTGTTCAGGTAGCCCTTCATGACGATGGGACCCTTGCAGATGACTTCCCCCTCCTCGCCCCGGGTGACGTCCTTCCCGTCGGCGTTCACGACCCGGAGAGCCAGGCCGGGCATAGGGAAGCCCACGCTGCCGGGCTTGCGGGGCCAGTCGCGGCGCTGCCGCGTCATGGAGCCGCCGACCTCCGTGCAGCCGTAACCCTGGGTGATCTCGATCTTGAAGGTCTTCTGGGCGTTCTCCAGGGTGTCCAGGGCCAGGGGGCCGCCGGAGCAGATGAGGAGGTCCAGGGAAGACGTATCGTCCTTCGCGGGATCGAAAACCATCATCAGGAAGATGAGCATCGTGGGTACGACGGGGATAAAGGACACCCTGTAGTCCCGAATGGCATCCAGGACCTTGCGCGGATCGAAGGGGGGCATCAGAAGGCTGACGCAGCCCAGATGGTACAGCTCCAGGGTGCTGATGACGCCGAAAATGTGGTTCATGGGGACCGTCGTCAGCATGATCTCCCCTTTCTTTCCTCCCCAGACCTGGGAGCCCGTCATCATCTGCTTCTCCATATTGCGGTGGCTCAGCATGACGCCCTTGGGGAAGCCCGTCGTGCCGGAGGTGTACATCAGGATGGACAGGTCGTCCGCCTCGACGGGAACCACGTCTCCCAGTTCATCCCCCTTCGTCATGAGGTCGTCGTAAGGAAGCAGACCCTCGCCACGCTCCTGGCCGATCACGATAATCGTCTCGACCGTTTTCACGCCATCCGCGGCCTCCCGGACCTTGGGCAGGAGCTTGTCCTCCACGAGGACGAACTTGCACCGGGAATCCTCCAGAATGTAGCGGATCTCCTTGGCCGTCAGCATGAAAATGATGGGGAGATAGACGGCGCCGCAGCGGTTGATGCCGTTGATGAGGACCGGCGTCTCGGGGAGGTTGCTCACCACCGTGCCGATGATGTCGCCCTTCTGCACCCCCATTTTTCGAAGGCCCGTGGACAGGCGGCGGGCCTGGTCCAGGAGATCCGTATTTTTAAGCCGTTTTTCGCCTTCCGGGCCGAGATAGATGAACTGCTCGTACTCTCCGTAGTGGGCGACGTTGAATTCCAGAAACCGGCTGATATTGCTTTCCATGAACGCTCTCTCCTTTCTTTGCTGCGAGCCCGTTGGCCCGGTGACGGTCATGTTGAGCCCTGTTCAACATCTGATCCATCGTTCCGTGGGGGGAAATCCCGGGGACAGCCGGTCCAGATCCTGCTGGAGCTTCCCGAACATGTCTTGAGACATGGAAGAATGCTTTCTCAATCCCCGGAGGGAGCGAACCAGCGCGGCGGGCGGGTCCGGGCCGTGTCACACTCCGGCGAACCGGGTCCCGCTCCCGGCGATCAGAGCAGCCCCCGCTCCCGGGCGATTTTGAGCTGCATGTCCATCACGTCCCGCGGGGGTGTATACCGAGCCTGTGTGCCCTTCTGCTCGAGCTTGATGGCCTCGAGAGGGCAGATCCCGACGCATACGCCGCAGCCGATGCAACGGTCCACATTCACCACGGCAGTTTCCTCTGTTCGGATCGCATCCATCGGACAGCGCAGCTCGCAGAGGCCGCAGGCCGTACAGTCCGCCGGAGCGACGCGGGCGCGGAAATTCGTGTGGGCAACCTCCGCGGGTCTCTCCATTTTTTTCAGGGCCTTCAGGAGCGCGCAGCAGCACCCGCAACACATGCACATGTTCCAGACCTTCTGCCCGTTCCCGGGCTGGAGGACCAGTCCGGCATCCATCGCGCCCCTGAGGATGCGCAGGGCCTCCTCCTGCGTTGCCTCCCGTCCCAGGCCGTTCTCGATGTAGAAGTAGGCGCCCGCGCCGAAGGCCATGCAGGTCTCCATCGGGTGGTCGCAGCCTTCACCCACCATCTTCTCTTCCTTTCGACAGATGCAGGGGGCGACGGAGATTTTCGTCTGTTCACGAATGAGCGCTTCTGCCTGCTCATAGGGCAGGACCTCGAGATCGGGAGTGAGGCTCTGGGCGATGGGGATGATCCGGTGCTGGCTCGTTTTCGTCCCGTACCATCCCTTCGTCATGAATTCGTCGAAGTAGCGCCTCAGCAGCCGGATGTCCTCCACGGTATTCTGGTTGATGTGGAACTCCCACATGCCCTCCGCCAGGGGAGAAAGATTGTAGAGGCGCTTCTCCCCCTTGGAGATCCGGAAGATCAGCCCACGCTTCGACATATCCGCCAGGACGGGGGCCAGATCCTCCGCCTTCATCCTCAGGCGCTTTGCGATAGCCGGCACGGGCTCGGGCAGACCGGTCATCGCCAGTGCGATTTCAGCCTCCCGCGGAGAGAACCAGCGGGCGAGAATCTGTTTCTCGATGCCCGACTCCGTCTCCGGGAACGGAATGGGCAGTTTGTCCAGGTGCTTCGCCAGGCGGGCATAGACATCTTCCATCTCTCTGTTTCCCCCTTTTCTCATGAATCCGGCCGTCGCGAGCGGACGGGAGCCGGCTGTCACACGGGCGGATTCGCAATCATGCTATTTTGTGTACTCGTAGAACCCGCGGCCGGTCTTCCGGCCCAGGCGGTTCTCCCGGATCATCTGTTCGAAGAGCGGGGACGGCTTGTAGCGCTCCTCTCCCGTCATCCCGTAGAGGGCCTTCAGGGCGTTGTTCACCACGTCCACACCGGCCATGTCCATGATCTCCACGGGGCCCATCGGATGGTTGGAGCCCAGCTTCAAACCCAGATCGATATCCTGCGCCGTTGCGTAGCCTTTGTAAATCTGGTCCGCTGCCTCATTGTACAGCAGGCAGAGAAAACGGTTCACGATGAATCCCGGGACATCCTTCGCCCGAATGGCGGTCTTGCCCAGTGCGGCCATGACCTCCAGCGCGGCATCCAGGACCTTTGCGTCCGTCTGCTCCCCCGAGATGACCTCGACCAGCCTCATCACCGGGACGGGGCTGAAGAAATGGGTGCCCAGGACCCGGGTGGGGTGCTTCGTGACCGAGGCGATCTTCGTGATGCTGAGCGTCGACGTGTTGGAAGCCAGGATGACGCCCGGGACGCACAGCCGGTCCAGCTCCGCAAAGACTTTCTGCTTGAGGGCCAGGTCCTCGATCACCGCCTCGATCACCATGTCCGCCCCCTCGGCGGCCTTCTCCATGCTTGTCGTTCCCTTGAGCCGCCCCAGGATCGCGTCGCGCTCTGCCGCCGAAAGCTTCCCTTTTTCCACTTTCTTCCCGAGGAAGTTCCGGATCGTACCCAGGCCCTTCTCGACAAAACGGTCCTCGACGTCCCGCATCGCGACTTCGATGCCCTTTTCCACGGCCACCTGGGCAATACCCGCACCCATTGTACCTGCACCGATGACACACAGTTTTTTGATCATAGCTTCTACCTTTCCTTTCCCTTCCCGGCGCGAACAGTGCGGACCTCGCTTCCGCTGGGTCCGCACTGTGGCATTTGGTGATGATGACTCCGTACCCATCGATTCGGGGCAATGGAGGGGAAGGTCCGCGATTATTTGAACAGGCCTTTCTCCTTGGCCCCCTTGACCAGCTCTTCCTGCAGTTTGGGATGGGCCACCTTGATCAGTTCTTCCGCTCTTTCATCAATGGTCAGGCCGTCCAGCGGACCGGCGATGCCGTTTTCCGTGACGACATAGTCCACATGCACCGCCAGCGTCCCGACCAGCGCACCCGGTGAAAGATTCGGGACGATCCGGCTGATCAGGTTGCCGTCTTTGTCTTTCGTGGACGATGCCATGACGATGATCATGCGCCCGAACCGGGACATGCGGCACCCCATCGCAAAATCCGACTGGCCGCCGTACCCGGACACCATTTTGTTGCCGAGCGTCAGCGACGCGACCTGGCCTGCCAGATCGATCTCCAGCGCCCCGTTGATGCCCACCATCTGTTCCTCGGCGCCGATAATCGCCGGGTTGTTCATCACATTACCGGCAAAAAACTGCACTTCCTCGTTGTCCCTGACGAAGTCGTACAGCTCTTTCACGGGTCCGATAAAGCTCGCCGTCATCTTGCCCGGCATGAAGGTCTTGTATTTGTTCGTCAGGATCCCCTTTTCCCTCCACAGCGGGGCGCCCGTGGGCAGCATCTCCGTAAACAGCCCCAGGTCCTTCAGATCCGAGTGGGCGATCAGATCGGAGATCAGCATGGGAACGGCGCCGATCCCGATCTGGATGCTGTCCCGGTCCCGCAGCAGGCTGACGACGGACGCGGCCATCCTGTTGTGAATGTCCTTGGGCACGGGATTGGGGAAAGCCGGCAGCGCCGAGGAGTTCTCCACGATGTGCGTGAATCTGGAAACGTGCAGCCTGGTGTCCCCGCAGGCGGGAATGTACTGATCGTTCACCTCGCCGATCAAAACCCGAGGACCGCCAATAAAACCACGGGAAGAGGCGCGCCCCTCGATAAGAGCCCTGGAGAACATCAGGTCCGGACCGATGTTCACGAAACCGTCCTTGTCCGGCGGCGTGACCATGTTGACGATGACGTCCGGCTTGCGGTAGTACGTCCACTGCTTTTCAGATGTAAAAACGGTTGCCGGCGAGTATTTGCCATAGCCTATCCCTTGAAATTGAGACAGAATGAAGGGGGTTCCCGTGAAGGTAGAGGTAACTTTAAAGGTGTCCCGGTATTCCGGCTTGAAGATCTTGTAAGGCCGGATCGCCAGGTTCCACCGCCAATCGACATTCTTCAGTTCATCCTTCCGGTCGGCGATCGCATCGGGAATCAGGGTGCTCGGCTGGCCGAGGCAAAGCGGCGTCATGATGAAATCGTCGTCGCGAACCGCGCGTGCCGCTTCTTCCGCCGTGCAGAGCTTCTTCTTGTAGTGGTACATCCAATCTGTCTTTACCATCTGATACATTTCCTCCTTTGACTGTTTTGATGGATTGCAATTTACGGCCCGGATTCAGGCCGCATTTATTTCTTCAGGTCCTTCAGAATAATGTCCGCGCACAGCATGCCGCTCAACGACGCGCCGTTGATGGCCAGACCCCGGCCGACGTAGGTATCGCCGGCAAAGTACAGATTGGGGACCCCCGGCGCCTGGAGACCCGGCTTGTAGTTCCCCACGAGCCCGGGCTGACGGGCCAGGCCGTCGCAGCCGTCCACGTAGTAAGGCAGACGCCACTCCAGCTTCTCATCGAGACCGGGGAACATCTCCTTCATGTCCTCCCACATGAGCGCCAGCAGACGCTCCCGCTCGAACTTGTCCCCGGCCTGGGCATGCTCCACCACAATGTCCGTGTGGAAAAGCTGTTTGCCCTTGGGGGCCACGGCATCGGAAAAATTCGACACCGGGCAGGCCTGGAAGGGAAACCCGCAGCGCTTCATCTTCAGCGCACTGTAAAAGACCTTTTTCTCCGGGTCCACGATGGGCTCCTTCGTCCCGAAGACGAATCCGATCAGCCCCGTCCGCTCGTACTGAATGTCCTCGATCCGCTTCACCCACCACCGGGGCATCGGGCTGGTGGCCGGGTTGAAGTCGATGATGTCCGCCAGCTTGTAAATGGGCAGGGCGCACACCACCCGGTCTGCGGCGATGAACTCCGTCTCATACATGCGGTACTCTTCCTCGTAAATGTGCTTCTTCGCGGGCACCCTCACACCGAGCGCCTTTTTGTTCTGGATCACGATTTCCTGGACATCGCAATTGACCCTGATTTCCCCGCCGTTCTCCCGAATGACTTCCACGAGGCCGCGCGTGATGCCGTCCATCCCGTCAATCGGGTAGCTGGCCTGCAGCGCCTGACGGACCTTGAGGAGATTGTGCTTCGCAATCCAGAGGACTTCGCCCGCCGCCATGTCGATGGCATGGGGAATGGTCGTCATGATCATGCCGAGGTCGGTCAGCAGCTCGCGCACCGCCGCCTGGGAAACGTTCTCGTGCATCCATTCCTCGAGAGAGCGGTTGTCCCATTTCTCGATCTCCTCCTCGCTCAGTGTGGCAATCTTCCCCAGCAGGTCCCGAAAGGCAATTTTTTCCTCCTTGGTCATGGGGACCAGCTCGGCAACACTCATGAACTTCTCGCCATCCCAGATGTCGACGGTCTTGCTGAAGGGGCCCCACTCCACCTTCTTTCCGACCCGCTCGTTGAGTTCCGTGACGGACGCCTTTTCGCCCAACTCCACCAGGTGGAGCCCGATGTCCACCCGCCACCCCTTGCCGGGATAGCCGTCGTAGCTCATCGTCCTGCCGCCGGCCTTGGGAAAGCGGTCCAGCACCAGGACCTTCTGCTTCCCTTCCTTCGCCAGAATCGCCCCGACACCCAGACCGGCGATCCCGGCGCCCACTACGATCACATCGTATTTTTTTCCTGACATTGCTTCTCCTCCTTGTTCCGACTCGTTCTTCTGTTTATCCTTAATTCTCCGTGGTGATTCGATCCGGGCTACAAGAAATTGCCAATGACGTTTTTCATGATCTCCGTGGTCCCTCCGCCAATACTGATGACGCGCGAGTCTCGGTAGAGCCTTTCCACCAGATACTCTTTCGCGTACCCGTAGCCGCCGTGGATCTGGACCGCGTCGAAGACCACCTTGTCGCAGGCCTGGCAGGCGAAGTTCTTGGCCATGGAGACCTCCTTCGAGACGTTCTTCTTCGCGTCCATCATGGCCGCGACACGGTAATTGTACTCTTTGGAGATCTCGACCAGCGTGGCCATGTCGACCAGCTTGTGCATGATGACCTGCTGGTTGAAAATGGGTTTGCCGAATGCTTCACGGGCCTTGGCATATTTTATCGATTCCTCCAGGGCGAGCTGGGCAACCATGTGGGCGTGGATGGACAGCTCGAGCCTTTCGTTCTCGAAATTGACCATGATACCTTTGAAGCCGTCGCCCTCCTTTCCCAGAAGGTTCGCGACCGGGACCTTGCAATCTTCAAAACTCAGTTCCGCGGTGTCCGAAGCGTGCCATCCCATCTTGCGGATTTTCTTGGCCACCTTGAAACCCGGACTGGAGGACTCGATGACCATCAGGCTGACTCCCTTGTATCCCGGCCCTCCCGTCCGCACAGCCGTCGTGATGAAATTGGCGCGGGTGCCGCTCGAAATGAAAGTTTTGGCCCCGTTCACGATGTAGTAGTCCCCCTCGCGGACGGCGCGCGTCGCAATGTTGGCGACGTCCGAACCGGCATTGGGTTCCGTAACGCCCAGTGCCGATATCTTGTCGCCCCGCAGCACCGGAACCACGAAACGCTGCCTCTGCTCCTCGTTTCCCAGCTTGAAGACGTGCGGTGTGGAAATGTGGTGCGTCGAAACGCCGATGGCCGTACCCAGGGAGCCGCTGCGGACCAGCTCTTCTACGTAAACGACGAACATGAGCTTGTCGCAGGGCGTGCCGCCGTATTCTTCGGGGAATTCCAGACCGAGGAAACCCGCGTCACCGGCTTTCTTGTACAGACCGATGTCGAATATTTCCTTTTCTTCCCATTCCTCGACATGGGGCTTGATCTCTTTCTCCACGAATTTCCGGACGCTGTCGCGGAAGATCCTGTGGTCCTCGCTGAAGTACTCCTGATACATTTGACCCACCTCCATTGATGTATTTTCTATCGGATGATTTCAAAATACTTGATGTCCTCGATGTTCCCCTTCATCTCCGCCCGTTCCTTGAAGACTGCCCGGACCTTCATGCCTACTTTGATCCTGCTCAAATCCATCTCGTTGATGATGTGGGAAAAGATGTTGTCCGCCCCGTCGAGCTGGATGTAGCCGTAGGTGTAGGGGATGGGTCGCTGCGACCCGGTGTTCGGGTCGATGAACGGGTAGTTCACCACCGAGAAGGCCGTAATCACTCCCGTGTCCGACAGCGGCACCAGTTCGTGAAGTTCGCGAAAGCATGGTCCGCACACTCGCCGCGGCGGCACGTAGACCTTGCCGCAACCTTCGCATTTAATCCCGATGAAGCGCCTGTTCTTCATGATCTCGTGGAAAAACCGGCTGCCGTAAAGCCCGATCGACCACTCGTAAGGCATCGGATATGCGAATACGGATTGAAGCCGCTCGACCTGTGCATTTTCAGTAGTCATGTTGATTCCCCCTTTCCCTTATGGTCTCTCGGAACTCAGGATGACGACATCCGACCAGAAGCAGCCGCCAAACCCCGTTGCCAGAGCGTTCTTCACGTCCGGCACCTGCCTCTTGCCACCCTTGCCCATGACCTGGATCGCCGCTTCCGCCACCCGCAGCAGCGCCGTGGCGCCGATGCAGTTCGTGGAGATCACTCCCCCCGAGGGGTTGATCGGGAGCTTGCCTCCCATGTGGGTATTCCGGTCGCCGACGAACCTCGCCGCCTCCCCGGGCCCGCAGAACCCGATGTCCTCGATCCACTTGAGGCCCGCCCAGGTGTAGGGCAGGTAAAGCTCGGCTACGTCAAGCTCCTTCACGGGATTCCGAATCCCCGCCTGCTGATAGGCATCCTTGGAAGCCCGCTGCATCGAGACGAGTCCCTGGTTGTAGTCCGTGGAATCACCGAACCAGGTGTAGGTGTGGCGCACCGCCGCCGCCTTGAACCAGGCCGGCCTGCTTGCGATCTTCTGGGCAACTCCGTCCGCGGCCAGGACAACGGCGCAGGCGCCGTCGCTCCGCGGACAGATGTCGCCGAGCTTGATCGGGTAGGCCAGCATGGGCGATGCCATGATGTCCGCCACCGTCAGGGGCCGCTGCAGATGCGCGTGAGGATTGTTCAGGGCATGGTTCCTGTCCCGCTCCCCGACCAGCGCGGCGTCTTCCTGCGTCGCCCCGTACTTCTCCATGTAGGCCGTCGCTTCCGTCGCCAGGCTCGGGATTGCTCCGGAGTAGGAGAACCGGTCCCAGATCGCGTCGGAGCAGGTGATGATGGCTCCGGTCGTGTCGCTCTCCGAGTTCTTCTCGAAGCCGATCGCCAGCACCCGGTCAAAGAGGCCGGAGGCCACATGATAATAAGCCGCTATCGCCACCGTCGCGCCCGTCGTGCCCCCCGTCGAGACCTTCATGATGGGTTTCATGAACGCGCCCGACCCCTCGACGCTGTAGGCGTCCACGTAGTTGATGGACTCGAAATGGTCCATGTTCCCGATCACGATGGCATCGATGTCCCGAATGGTCAGCTCCGCGTCCGTCAGGGCCGCCGTAACGGCCTCGTAGATCATCTCCCGCGAGGTCACATCGGGCCGGTGGCTCTTGTGATAGGTCTGTCCCGTTCCTACGATCGCTACTCTTCTTCCCATATCTCACCTCACTTCTTTCCGCCGACGATCCACACGCAGTGGCTCTGGCCGCAGGGCCCGTTGAAACCATGGGCCAGCGCCGTATCGACCTTCTTCACCTGCCTCGCCCCGGCCTCGCCCCGGACCTGCAGGGCCGCCTCGATCAGCCGGGCCAGCCCGCCCACCAGGATGGGGTTCGAGGAAAGCGCCCCGCCGGACGGGTTGACGGGCAGTTTGCCGTCCATGGTCGTGATCCCCCTGCCGATCTGCTTTCCGCCCTCTCCGGGCTCGCAGAATCCCAATCCCTCGAGCCACAGGGGCTCCATGTAGCTGTAGGGCTCCAGCACCTCCGCCACGTCGATCTCATCGAGGGGCTTCCGGATGCCCGCCATCGCGTAGGCCTTCTTCGCCGCCTCGGAAAGCGCCGCCGGCCTGGCGAGGTCCCGATCCCCGAGCAGGTAGTCCTCGCAGCAGTGCGCCACGCCCCTGATCCAGACGGGCTTCTTCTTTGTCCGGGCCGCGATTTTCTCGTTGGCGATAATGACCGCCGCCGCTCCGTCGCTGACGGGACCGCAATCCAGGAGCTTCAGGGGCTCCGCGATCTTCCGGGACTTCATGACGTCCGCCACCGTGATGTCCAGCGGAAGCTGGGCATAGGGGTTGTTCTTCGCATTTCCGTGGTTCTTCACGGACACCTCGGCGAACTCCTCCTCCCGAATGCCGTAACGGTGCATGTAGGCGTTCGCCTGGAGTGCCGCCGCCGAGATCGCCTCAATGCCCAGATGGCGGTGAAAGACGGGGTCGAACATGCCATTGGTCGTGATCTTCACGTCGCCTTCGCTTCCCTTGTAGTGCGCCACGACGATCGTTGCCTGGTAGCCGGACAGGACCCGCATGAGGCCGTAGAAGGCCCCGAAGGCGCCATCCCCGGACACGGTCGAAATGTTCTTGTCCTGGCCGCCGGAGGCATCCCCCACGGACATCCCCGAGATCGTCCGGCCGTCGAAAAAGTCGTTCGACACGGTGACCACGCTGTCGATGTCCTCAAGCGCGAGGCCTGCGTCATCCAGCGCCGCGCGCGTCACGTCAAAGACCATATCCGCGAAGATCTGGTCCTTCTTCCTTCTCTCGTACTTTGTCTGCGCCACGCCGACGATTGCTGTTTTCTCCATATCCATTTCCTCCTCAGGCGCTTAAATGAGCTCGAAGGCGTCTATGTCCAGGATGCTCCCGGTCCGCTCCTTTTTGAATACCGCCTTCACCCGGAGACCGTTTTCGATCCTGTCCAGGTCTTTCTTGATCAGGTGCAGAAAGCCGACATCCGCCCCGTCCAGCCGGATCAGGGCATAGGCAAAGGGCGGCTTCACCGGCTGCACGGGATAGCTGTAATGCACGATGGTGTGTGCCTCGATAACGCCCTCGGATGCGACGTCCACCCATTCCTCGATGTCGACGAAACAGCGGCCGCAGTTCTTGCGGGGAGGCACAAACACCGTCCCGCAGGCCTTGCAGCGGCTCCCGAGAATCTTCTGCTCGTCCCGAAGGGACGCCAGGAACCGGCTGCCCACGTCCCCCACCCACCAGGTGTAGGGAACGGCAATCTGACCCTTCAGGGTCAACGGTTCCACCTCTTTCAACCATTCAGCCATGATTCTCCTCCATCATCCTTAATTGATTGCTGATTCAACGGATCAAACCCGGATCAGGATTGCCTCGCCCTGGGACAGGCCGCCGCAGATGGCCGCTACGCCCATGCCGCCGCCGCGGCGCATGAGCTCGTACATCATCGTCATCGTCACCCGGGCGCCGCTCGCTCCCACGGGGTGCCCGATGGCAATGGCCCCGCCGTTGACATTCGTCCTGTCCTGAAGGGCCTGCCACTTCGCCGGATCGTCCTTGGCCAGCATCTTGAGGGACACCAGGGTCACGGCGGCAAAGGCCTCGTTGATCTCGATGAGGCCCATGTCGTCGATCTTGTGGCCCGTCCTGGCAAACATCTTCTCGATGGTCTGGGCGGGAACGCAGGCCATGTACTTCGGGCTGCCCGCTGCCGACTCGCAGGCCTCGATCGTCGCCAGCGCTTTCAGGCCGAGCGACTCCGCTTTTTTCCGGGACATGATGACGACCGCCGAAGCGCCCGAGTTCAGGCCCGGAGCGTTCCCGGCCGTCACCGTCGGGCTGCCGTACACCGGCTTCAGGGCGGCCATCTTCTCCATGCTGAGGTTGTCCCGGGGGGACTCGTCCCTTTCCAGCACAATGGGCGCCTTCTTCTGGGGGATCTCCAGGCGCATCAGCTCCCCGCCGATGTCGAACTTTCCCGCTCTATAGGCGGCGTGGTACTTCTCATGGCTGGACAGCGCCCAGGCATCCTGTTTCTCCCGGCTCACACCGAACTCCACGGCCACATGGCCGGCGTCCGTGGCCACCGGGGCAAATCCCTTGCGGCTGTAGCCCAGCTCGAAGAGGACATCCTCCAGCGCCACATGGCCCAGACGGCTGCCCCAGCGTGTCTTCGCGGCGGAGGCGATCAGGGGGACATTCCCCATGTTCTCGGCGCCCGAGGCGATCACGACCTCGGCATCCCCCGACTTGATGGCCCGGTATCCCAGGCGCAGGGCCGTCATGGACGAGCAGCAGGCCCTGTCTATGGTCAGGGAAACGTTGCTTTCGGGAAATCCCGCCAGCAGCGTGATCTGACGGGCGGGAACGTTCGTGTAAATGGCGTACTCCGCCGGGATGCACGTGCCGTAATAGACCTCGTCCACCAGTTTTGGGTCGAGTCCGATCCTGCGGACGACCTCCTTCAGGGCCAGCACGCCCAGATCCATACTCAAAACGGTTTTCAAAACCCCGTCAAAGCGGCCAAAGGGCGTCCGGACGGCACTGACAATCACCACATCGTTTTTATTGTTCATTTCATCACCTCAGCCATTCATTAATCGTCGAGCGATCTCTACTGCAAATATTGCGCCAAAACAAAATATTAGAATACACAAGTAATATCAATGGCATGAGGAAAGTGCCACGACGAATGTCAAATTATAATCTTTGACTACTGTCAATATTTAAACTTATCTTGACATTCTCGGTCCGTTATGGGATGTCTCTCGACACAATTTTATCATGGGAAAGGGTGAGACGATGGCAACCACGGAAGATTTTTTGTCGGGCCTTCCTGCGGACGAAAAGAAAGTTTTGCAGTCTTTTGCTTCTTTCCCGGATTTTTTCTGCGTGGACTGGCTGAACGCTGATCCGCCATCGAGGTTGATATCGGTGATCCAGTCGCTCACGAACGAGGGGTGGATCATACCGAAGCCGGGCAATCGAGGATGCTATACATGGTCTTCCGATGCCGTCCGATTGCAAATAACGGACTCGATACCGCCCGATGAACGGTCTCGGCTTTACGGAAACGCAATTGAAATGCTTCTCAAACATCATCCTGCGGACGAGAAAACAATCCCGACTCTGGCCCGTTTGTGCATCCTGTCCGGACTTCGGGAAGAAGGTATCGAGTTCATTCTGAAAGCAGCCGTGATCGAAGAGCAAAGCCATAACCTCTCGGCGGCGATCGGGCTCTACGATTCCATCCTGGAATTCGCGGAACGGTTTTTCAACGAAGCGGAAAGGACCATGCCGGATAGCGTCTGGCGCGTTTTCATCAAGGCCATCGAGCGCCGGGCATCCCTTTCACTCTTTCATCCCAGCCTGAAAAAGCTCAATTGCCTGCTCATGGCGGCCAGCGGAACGGCCCGGCGTTTTCATGACCTGAAATCGGAGGCTTTTCTCGAACTGCTGATCGGCCAGAACAACTGGATGTACTTCCAGTATCGAGAAGCTGTTCAACACTTCAACCGGGGATGGGATCTGATCGAACAGCTCGAAGATGAGGAGCTGCACCGATGGGGTCTGAAAGTCCAGGGATTAACATACATTATCCAAGGCCAGTTCTTCAAAGCCATCGAGGTGTACGAACAGTCTTTGGGCGAGCTCGATTCCGCCGACAACAGCGAGTTTTTCCAATTGGTCGCCCTGAATCTGGCCATCTGCTACGCCCTGGTGGGCATGCCGCAGCGTGGCCTCGGCATAACGGAAACCATTCAGAACCTGTGCCTGAAATACGGGAACCTGCCCCTGCTGTCTTATGCCCTCGTCACGGCGGGAATCATTCTTCTGGAGATCAAGCAACTGAGGGGCAGCCGGTCCAATTTTGAAAAGGCCATCGAACTGGCCAGAAGGGAAAATGTCCCGATGATGGAAGTCCTTGCCGGGATGGGTCTGGCCAGCATCGAATGCCAGGAGGGCAACTTCTCTCTGGCTGCCGAGCATTACAAGGTCCTGTGGAAAATCCGGAAATCGAGCTGGTATCACATTCTCAACTACTACGCCCTGCTGGATACCGGTTACATCCTGCATGCAAAAGGCGTTTCTCCCGTGGATTTGAAACCCGTTTTTGAATTTCTGGAGCATCTCGACAAGGAGGACGTGAACCCGCTGATGTACGGGATGATCCAACGGCTTAAACTCGGACTCCCCGAAAACAAAAGCTCGACGGCAGAAAAAATCGTCTTGCTCGGAGAGCTCGAAAAGACGGTTGAGCGAATGGGCGCCAGCTTTGAATTGGCGCGGATCCGGATCGAACTGGCCAGGCTCTGCAAGCAGACCGGCGATTGGCCCGGCGCAGAAGGATACGCTCGGAAGGCCTATGAGTTCTTCAGCCCCATTGCCGCGGACTGCTTCCCCCCGGACCTGCAGCATCTGGTAGCCCAGGAGAAGCGAAATCAGGATGAGCGGCTCTTCGACATGGTCATCGAAATGGGCGAAGCCCTGACCAGCCAGGACAATATCGAGAAGCTGCTTACCAACATCATCACATCCATCTCTCGACTGACGGGATCGGAACGTGCCGCCCTTTTCATCAAAAGCGAGCCCCCCGCGGATCTCATCATGGTCGCATCGAGAAACATCTTCCAGGAGGAGGTCCGGGGAGCGGCATTCGAAAACACGCTGCGGCGCATCCATGCCGCCGCCCATTCGCCGGACGGAAAGATCGTCCAATACGAAGCCGGCGGGACCCGCCCCGGCGATTTCCGGCGCGTCATCATCACCCCTCTGAAGCTGGGGAATGAGAGGATCGGGGTCCTCTATCAGGACAGCCGGTTTTTCTCTTTCGATCTCGGCCCGAACACAATCAAACTCCTCTCCGCCTTTGCCTCGCAGATCGCCGTATCCATCGACCGCGCAAAAGCCTACGATGAAATTTCAAAATTGAACAAGAAGCTAACCCAGGAAAACCTTTACTACATCGAAGAGATGGAAGGGCTTCAACCTTTCGGCGAGATCATCGGGGTGAGCGATGGCGCCCGGATTCTGCATCAGATGATCCGCAAGGTTGCACCCACGCAATCGACCGTTCTGATACATGGCGAAACGGGCGTCGGAAAGGAACTCATTGCAAGGGCGATTCATCGCGAAAGCCCGAGGAAAGACGGCCCGTTCATCCGGGTGAACTGTGCCGCGCTTCCGGAAACCCTGATCGACAGCGAGCTGTTCGGCCATGAAAAGGGATCATTCACGGGGGCATTGAAGACCAAGGAAGGCCGATTCGAACTCGCACACCGTGGCACCATTTTCCTGGATGAGGTCTCCGAACTCCCGCTTCCCACACAGAGCAGGCTGCTGCGGATTCTTCAGGAAAAGGAATTTCAGCGGGTCGGGGGAACCAAAACGCTGCAATCCGATTTCCGTCTCATCGCCGCGACCAACAAGGACCTGAACACCGATGTTGCCGCCGGGAAATTCCGGAATGATCTTTTCTTCCGGCTGAATGTGTTTCCCGTGTTCGTTCCGCCGCTTCGGGAGCGGGTCGAAGACATCCCCCATCTCGCCATGCATTTTCTCAAGCTCTACTGTTCCCAATCCAAGAGGGATTATCCGGGCATCCCGGAATCGGAGATGAAAAAGTTGCAGGCATACGCCTGGCCCGGCAATATCCGCGAGCTTTCCAACATGATCGAGAGGGCCGTCATTCTTGGCGGCTCGACGATTCGGTTCCCCGACCTGGAGCACCGGCCAGCGAAATCCTCCACGGATCATCGCGGCATCAAGCTGAAGGACATGGAAAGAGAACACATCCTGGAAGCGTTGAAAAATACCGGGGGCAAAATCGGCGGGACGGACGGCGCTGCCGAACGGTTGGGCTTGAACCGGACAACCCTGATCTATCGCATGAAGAAACTGGGGATTCGAAACGAACGGCGCCTGTCCGTTCTGGACGAGACCGCCAGTTCGTAACTGATCGGGTTAAGCCCGACTTGCCAAATCGCACGCTGAAACCGGCAACCCCGGAGGTCAGGCAGCCGGCCATCGACCGTTGCCGTGCGGCATCGGCGGGAGCTGCAATCCGCAGCGTCGATTGAACCATCAGGAGACAGGGAGGCTGTTTGCGACCAACTAGGCAATGGAGACTGACATGTAGATTTCATCGTTTTGGGATTCGATAGAGTTCTGTCAGAATTTTCCGTCAGAATGTTATTGACAA
>JAXDBM010000063.1:0-6264 GCA_034678725.1 Syntrophales bacterium
GGGACGACGGGAGACCCCAAGGGGGTGCTGCTGTCTCACGGAAACTGGACGCACAATTCACACGGCCGGGCCAGGCTCTACCCGGGCTATGACCACAATGACCGGGTCCTCTCCATCCTTCCCTGGGCGCACACCTACGGACAGGGGGAAATGCATACTTTCCTGCAGTTCGGCGCCTCGATCGCCCTGATGGGCAGCACGGCCACGCTGGCCGGCGATATGATGAGCGCCCGGCCGACATTCCTGATCGCCGTTCCCCGGGTTTTCAACAAGATCTACGAGGGGCTCTGGGCGAAGATGAACGAAACCGGCGGTCTGGCCCGGACACTCTTCGTCATGGGCGTGGAGGCGGGCAAGAAGCGGCGCGCCCTGGCCGAGAAGGGCCGGTCCGATTTCCTGACCGATCTGAAGTTCAAACTCGCCGACCGGATCGTCTTCGCGAAGATCCGGGAGCGCTTCGGCGGGCGCCTGCGGGCGGCCATGACGGCAAGCGCCATGATGAACATGGAGATTCTCCTGTTCTTCCTCGATCTCGGGATTCCCGTCTATGACTGTTACGGCATGACCGAAACCTCGCCGGGAATCACCCTGAACGGTCCCACGGCCTGGCGGGTCGGAAGCGTGGGCAAGCCCATCTACGACGTCCGGGTCGTCATCGATTCGTCCATGGTGGAGGAGGGCGCCAGGGACGGCGAAATCCTCTGCTACGGTCCCAATGTGATGCAGGGCTACCACAACAAGCCGGAGCAGACGAAAGAGGTCATGACGGAGGACGGAGGCATCCGCACCGGCGACCGCGGCCGCCTCGACGGGGACGGATTCCTGTTCATCACCGGCCGGATCAAGGAGCAGTTCAAGCTGGAGAACGGGAAGTTCGTCTTTCCGGCCGCCCTGGAGGAAGACATCGGACTCATCCCATCGGTCCAAAATGCACTGATCTATGGGGACAACCGCCCGTTCACCGTCTGTCTGGTCGTGCCGGATTTCTTTTTCCTGGAGCGGTACGCGGAGAAACAGGGCCTGCCCGCGGATATGAAAACCCTGATCGAGCGGCGGGATGTTCAGGACATGATCGCCGGCGAGATTACCCGTTCCCTCAAGGGTAAATATGGCGGGTACGAGATCCCGAAAAAGTTTCTCTTCCTCAAGGAAAACTTCACCCTGGAAAACGGCATGCTGACCCAGACCATGAAGCTGAAGCGGCGGGTGGTCCTGACCAAATACATGGACCAGATCGAAGCGCTTTACAAATAGCCGTGATTCTTGACGATCCGGGAATCAGCAATCCGGGCCGGGGCGCGGTCCGCGGTTTCGCGAACCCGCATCGGCGTTCATTTTTCCGTTCTTTTTCGCGATTATTTTATTGAACCGCAGAAGCGGTTGTGGTATAAATTCAGCGATATTGCGGCTGACCGCCGCAGTCAGGCCAATCCAGACAAAGCAAAAACCGATCTTTGCCTTCACACAGGTGTTTGCAGCATGACTGACAGTCCGGGAACGAGATCGTCTTTCGAACATTCCCATCCCCTGTCCTGCGGGGATTGTTTCCGGCGCTTTCAAAAAACCAAAACAAAGTTGAAGCACGCGATTCCTCGCGGAAAAGACCGTTTTTACAATTCCTTTCCCGATGCAGGGGTCCCTTTGTTTCAGTAGCGAGTTCGTTTTTCAAAACCGGATCATCAACGCGGGAATGACGGGCAGCGGCCGGCCACGCGCCGGTCTTGCAACGTTGTTTCCGGATCATTCTAAGGAGGGGAGCATGGAAAAAGTACCGCAGAAACTGGACAAGACAAGGAAGGATTATTATGCCGGCGCGCCCATCGCGAAGTTCGGTGAGCGAAAGCCGGACTACAAGGGCATGGGACGCAAGATCAAGAACGCCTCCAAGGGACTCCGTGAAGTGGTCTGTGTCGAGGCCTGCCGGACGCCCTACGGCGTTTTCGGCGGCGCCCTGAAGGGCTTCGACGCCCCTCAGCTCGGCGCCCTGGCAATCAAGGAGTGCCTGCGGAGGACCGGAGGCAAGGTGAAAGGCGAGGACGTCGATTACGTCATCATGGGGCAGGTCGTCCCGGCGGGCTGTGGACAGGTGCCCAGCCGTCAGGCCACCTTGCTGGCGGGTCTGCCGGAGAGCGTACCCTCCATCACCGTCAACAAGGTCTGTTCGTCGGGAATCAAGACCATCGACCTGGCCGTGCAGATGATCCAGACGGGACGGGCCGAAATCGTCATCGCCGGCGGCCAGGAGAGCATGAGCAACTGCCCCTACTCCCTTCCGGACATGCGCTGGGGCAACCGGATGGGTCTTCCCAACGGGCGTCTGGTGGACCTGATGGTTTACGACGGCCTGTGGGACGCCTTCTACAACCGGCACATGGCCATCCACGGCTCCGAGACGGCGGACGAGTTCGGATTCACCCGGCAGGACCAGGACGAGTGGGCCTTCCAGTCCCAGACGCGGGCTGTCGATGCCATGAAGGCGGGCCGGCTCGATGACGAGATCTTTCCCGTGGAAATCAGGAAAGGGAAGGACGTCGTCATTTTTGACAAGGACGAAGGTCCGCGGCCGGCTACAACCATGGAAGGCCTGGCCAAGCTGCCGCCGGTCTTCAACCACAAGAGCACCGTGACGGGCCAGATGGGCAGTGTCACAGCGGGGAACGCGCCCGGCGTCAACGACGGCGGAGACGTCTGCATGATGATGAGCGCCGAGAAGGCCAAGGCGCTCGGCATGAAGCCGCTGTTCACCATCCTGGACTATGCCGAGGTTTCCCAGCCCACCAAGGACATCGCCACGGTCCCGGGGCTTTCCATCAAGAAGGTCCTCGATCAGAACGACATGACCGTCAACGACGTGCAGATCATCGAGATCAACGAGGCCTTCGCGGCGGTGGCCATCGTGAGCGCCCGCACGATCCTCGGCATGTCGAAAGAAGAGATGTTCAAGAAGGTGAATCCGAACGGCAGCGCGATCGCATACGGGCACCCCATCGGCGCCACCGGCGCCCGAATCCTGATGACGCTGGCATACGAACTGCGCCGCCGCGGCGGAGGCATCGGCGTCTGCGGCATCTGCTCCGGCCACGCGCAGGGCGATGCGATGCTGATCAAGGTATGAAAACAAAAATTGGGCGGAAGCCCAAGAATTTGAAAGGAGAGGTTCAATGAGAGAAGCGGTAATTGTGAGCGGGGCCAGAACGGCTGTAGGTGAATTCGGGGGGTCCCTGAAGGGGGTCTCCGTTGTGGAGCTGGGCAGGCTAGTCATCAAGGAAGCGATTGTCCGGGCGGGGCTGCGTCCGGCCATTACGGACGAGGTCAAAGCGGCCCGCCCGAGCATCTTCGGCGATTTTGACATGACGGAAGTGCAGAAGAAACACTATGCCTACGACAGCGCCCTGAAGCCGGTCTATATCGACGAGGTTATCATGGGCAACGTCCTGAACGCCGGCGTGGGTCAGAATCCCGCGCGGCAGTCGGCCATTTTTGCCGGTCTGCCGGAGGAAAGCAACGTATTCACGGTGCAGAAGGTCTGCGCATCGGGCATGAAGGCCATCGCCTTGGCGGCGCAGGTCATCAAGGCCGGCGATGCGGATATCATTGTGGCGGGCGGCATGGAGAATATGAGCAATGTGCCTTACGCGCTGGCGGATGCCCGCTGGGGCTTCCGGATGAACATGCCCTTCGGCAAGGTCACGGACCTGATGGTTCACGACGGCCTGTGGGAGATCTTCAACGGATATCACATGGGCTTCACGGCGGAAAACATTGCCGAGAAATACGGCATTTCGCGGGAAGAGCAGGACAAACTGGCCTATGAGAGCCACCGACGCGCCCGGGCGGCGATTGCCAGCGGCGCCGTGGCCGACGAGATCGTTCCCGTCGTGATTCCCCAGAGGAAGGGCGACCCCAAGGTGTTCAAGGTTGATGAGCGGCCCATGGACACGACCCTTGAAAAAATGGCGAAGCTGGCTCCCGTCTTCAAGAAGACGGGCACCGTCACGGCCGGGAATGCCTCGGGCATCAACGATGGCGCAACCGCCGTGGTCGTCATGAGCGGCGAGAAGGCCAAGGCGCTGGGAATGAAACCGCTGGCAAAGATCAAGGGATTTGCCTCCGGCGGCGTGGATCCGGCATATATGGGTCTGGGTCCCATCCCGGCGACAAGGAAACTGTTCAAGAAGCTCGGCATCACGATGAAGGACATCGGGCTCATCGAGCTCAATGAGGCCTTTGCCGTTCAGGCCCTCGGCTGCATCAAAGAACTCGGGGTGGACCTCGAAAAGTGCAACCTCAACGGCAGCGGGATCTCCATCGGGCATCCGATCGGCAACACCGGCGCCCGAATCACCTACACGCTGGCCATGCAGATGAAGAAGAAGGGCGTGAACCTGGGTCTGGCCTCGCTGTGCATCGGCGGCGGTCAGGGCATGTCCATTGTGCTGGAAGCGATGTAAAGGGAGTTAACCGGGGCGGTCTGAGGGCCGCCCCAATAAAATAAGGAGGGTGGAACATGGCAGTAAAAACTTTTGGCGTGATCGGCGCCGGTCAGATGGGAAACGGCATCGCGCAGGTCGCGGCCTCTCCCGGCGGACTCAATGTCATCATGAACGACATCGCCGATCAGTTCGTCGACCGGGGATTCGACACGATTTCCAAGAACTTGGACCGGCTCGTGGCCAAGGAAAAGCTCACCGCCGATCAGAAAAAGGAAATCCTGGGCCGCATTAAAAAAAGCACCAATCTGGAAGACATGAAAGACGCCGATTTCGTCGTCGAGGCGGCCGTGGAGCGGGAAGACCTCAAGCTGAACATCTTCAAGAAGCTGGACGCGGTCTGCAAGCCCGATGTGATCCTGGCGACCAACACGTCGTCGATCCCCATCACCCGGATCGCAGGCGCCACAAAGCGTCCGGACAAGGTGATCGGCATGCACTTCATGAATCCCGTTCCCGTCATGAGGCTGGTGGAAATCATCCGCGGTCTGGCGACTTCCCAGGCCACCTACGACCTGACGGAAAGCCTCTCCAAGCAGTTCGGCAAAGTTCCCGTGGAATGCAACGACTTCCCGGGATTCATCTCCAACCGGATCCTGATGCCCATGATCAACGAGGCCGTTTATGCCCTCTTCGAGGGCGTGGGGACGCCCAAGGCGATCGACGACATCATGGTGCTGGGCATGAACCATCCCATGGGGCCGCTGGCCCTGGCCGACCTGATCGGTCTGGATACCTGCTGGGCCATCATGAACGTCCTGCACCAGGGATTCGGCGACTCGAAGTACCGGCCGTGTCCGCTTCTCAAGAAGTATGTCGACGCAGGCTACATGGGCCGGAAAACGGGCCGGGGATTCTACGATTACAAAAAGTAAACCGGTCGAAGGAAGATTCTCCGGGTATTCGGTGGCGGGGAGCCGTTGCGGGTCCCCGCCGCGAACCCGGGGGGCTTGAAGGCTTGAAACGAATTTATCGAGAAGGAGGGAACGGAAACCATGGAATTTACAGACCTCTTGTTTGCAGTGGAAGGTGGGGTGGCGACGATCACGATCAACCGGCCCAAAGCGCTCAATGCGCTCAATTCCGCTGTCATGGGTGAAATCAATGCCGCCATCACCCAGTGTAAGAAGGACGATGCCATCAGGGCCGTGATCATCACAGGGGCTGGGGAAAAGTCCTTCGTCGCCGGCGCCGACATCTCGCAGATGGCGACGCTGCGGCCCCAGCAGGCCATGGCCTTCATGGAATTCGGCATCGAGACGTTCCGGATGATCGAAACGCTGCCGAAGCCGGTCATTGCCGCCGTCAACGGATTTGCCCTGGGCGGCGGAACCGAACTGGCCATGTCGTGCGACTTCCGCTTCGCATCGGAGAACGCGCGGTTCGGCCAGCCGGAGATCCTCATCGGGCTGATCCCCGGATGGGGGGGGACGCAGCGCCTCGCCCGCCTGATCGGCATGGGCCGGGCCAAGGAACTCATCATGGGCGGGGACCAGGTCAATGCACAGCGGGCCTACGAGATCGGACTGGTCAACAAGGTATTTCCGCTGGACCAGCTTCTTCCGGAGGCGAAGAAATTCGCGGCCAAGCTGGCGAACCTTCCCGGCTTTGCCCTCAAGATGGCAAAGGATGCCATCAACTTCGGTTACGACCTCTCGCTGGACAATGCCATGAGGTTGGAAACGGAATGCTGCTCGCAGTGCTTCAGCACCGACGACCAGAAGGAGGGCATGAAGGCATTCCTGGAGAAGCGGAAACCGGTTTTCAAGGGCTG
>JAXDBM010000064.1:0-3925 GCA_034678725.1 Syntrophales bacterium
ATGCACCGCTCGTGGTGAATCCCGACGGTCCCGTACTCGGTGTAGTAAAGCGCCCCGCTCGGGCAGACCTTCACACAGGCCGCGTCGGTGCAGTGCATGCAGCCGTCCTTGCGGAAGAGCCACTTGACGTTGTCCTTGTCCGCGACCTCCTGGAACCGGATGAGCGTCCAGGTGCTGGACTGGAGGTCCGGCGGGTTCTGATAGGTCCCGAGCTGCGCCGTCTGTGAAGCCGGCTGCTGGTTCCATTGCTTGCAGGCCAGCTGGCAGCCCCGGCATCCGGTGCATTTCGACAGATCGATGAGTTTCGTTTTCTCAGCCATTTAGGTTCACCCCCTTCCCTTCTTGGCCACGTTGACCATGAAGGCCTTGCTTTCCGGGATCATGGTGTTCGCGTCACCGATGGTCGGCGTCAGCAGGTTGGCGGCGTCGCCGAAGGTGAAGACTTCCGCCTTCTTGTCGCCGGGTTTGTATTGGCGGTCCCTGGTGGTGATCCACCCGAAATGCCAGGGGATGCCCACCTCGTGGATGGTGTTGCCGTCGATGTTGAAGGGTTTGAAGCGGTGCGTCACGATCGCCACGCACTCCACCTTGCCTCGGGCCGATTCCACGACCACCTTTTCACCGTTGGCGATTCCCTTTTCCTTGGCCAGCTCGACGCTGATCTCGACGAACATGCCGGGCTGCATTTCCGCAAGCCAGGGGCACCAGCGCGTCAGCACACCGGTCTGCCAGTGCTCGCTGACCCGGTAGGTGCTGCAGATGAAGGGGAAGCGGGGATCGCAGCTTCCGACGCCGGAGTAGACATCCATGTCGGAGCCGACGCCGGCTTTGTCGAAGCGGCGGATCGTCGGATTGTGCTTCTGGGGAGACAGCAGGTTTTTCTCAACCGGGCATTCGAGGGGCTCGTAGTGCTCGGGGAAAGGCCCGTCCACGAGGCCAGGCCCATAGAGGCTGGCCACGCCGTCCGGCTTCATGATGAAGGGCGGACGCCCGGAGCCCGGGTCGCCGACGCCGTCCGGCACGTCACCCGTCCATTTGTCGCCGGCCCAGGTGATGACCGCGCGTTTGGGATCCCAGGGCTTGCCGCTCGGGTCGACCGAGGCGCCGTTGTAGATGATCCGGCGGTTGACCGGCCAGGACCAGGCCCACTCCGGATAGAGGCCGAGGCCGCTGGCGACGTCTTTCGTCCCCCGGCGGGCGGCCATGTTGACGGTGCCGTAGGAGCCGCAATAGACCCAGCAGCCCGATGACGTGGACCCGTCATCCTGGAGCCAGGCGAACGTAGGAACGGGTTCGCCCTTCTTGAATTCCCGGAACTCGCCCTTCTTGGTCGGGTTCTCGACTTTCTTGTCCTCCAGGAAGAAGCCGTTGATCTCCTTGGCCACGGCATGGGGATCGTAGTGGAAATGGCCGTCGACGGTTTTCCGGCCGTAGGGCCAGGGCATCCGGGTGAGCGCTTCCTTGTGGGGGCCGCCGTGCTTCTCGTACAGCTCTTTGACCTTGAAGAAGATCTCGCTCATGATGTCGCCGTCGGGCAGGGCGACGCCGGGGGGATTGATGGCCTTGTAGCGCCACTGCTGGAGGCGGCCGCTGTTGGCGAGGCTCCCCTCCTTCTCGATGGAGGAGGCGCAGGGCAGCATGAAGACCTCGGTCTTGATCTTGGCCGGATCCATGCCCGGGCCCCGCCAGAAGGAACCGGTCTCGTTGTCGAAGAGGTTGACGTTGACCATCCAGTCCAGCTTCCCCAGGGCGGCCCGGACCTTGTTGGAGTGGGCGCCGCTGCAGGCGGGATTCATTCCCCAGGCGAAGAACCCGGTGAACTTGCCTTTGTACATCTGGTCGAAGATCATCAGCCAGGAATAGTTGGCCCCGTCGTCCACCTTGGGCATCATGGCGTACGCCTCTTCCGGCGCCGCATTCATGCCGTACATGGCCCGCAGGAAACTGGTCGAGTATTTCGCGTAATTTTTCCACCAGTTCAGGCTGTTCTTTTCCTTCGTGGTCGGGGTTTTCTTCTCATTGTATTCCTTCAGCGTCTTGAGGGAAGCCGTCGGCGTGCCGAGATACCCCGGCCAGATATGGAAGAGGAGTCCGTGGTCCGTCGATCCCTGAACGTTGGACTCGCCGCGCATGGCCGCGACGCCGCCGCCGGCGATGCCCATGTTTCCCAGCAGAAGCTGGATCATGCACATGGTCCGGATCATCTGGGTGCCCACGGTGTGCTGTGTCCAGCCCATGGCGTACAGCTCGACGCCCGCCTTGTCCGGCTTGCCCGTGGATGCGTAGAGCTTGTAGACCTCGATCAGCTTGTCCTGGGGCGTGCCGGTGATTTTCGAAACGACCTCGGGCGTGTAGCGCGCGTATTGCTTTTTCAGGAGCTGATAGACGCAGTGGGGATTCTGAAGGGTCGAATCCTTCAGGATGACCCCGTCGGCGCCGGTCTGATAGGACCAGGTATCCTTGCTGTATTTGCCGCCCTCCAGGCCGGAGAAAACGCCGTTGTTGTCCCCGGGAAGCTTGAAGGCCGGGTTGACCAGGAAGGAGGCGTTGGTGTAGTTCTTCACGTAGGCTTCCTGGATCAGGTTGTTGTCGATGATGTACTTGATCATGCCCCCCAGGAACGCGATGTCCGTTCCGGAACGAAGGGGTGCGTAGAGGTGGGCCTTCGCCGCGGACTGGGTGAACCGGGGGTCTACGCAGATCACTTTCGCGCCCCTGTCCATGGCAGCCTGAACCCACTTGAAGGAGACCGGGTGGTTGGAAGCGGGGTTGCTTCCCATGATGAAGATCACGTCACTGTTCTTGAAATCGATCCAGTGATTCGTCATTGCGCCGCGTCCGAACGACTCTCCCAGAGCCGGTACAGTCGGGCTGTGTCAGATCCGGGCCTGGTGTTCGATGTAGACCAGGCCCAACCCCCTCAGGAATTTTTGATAGGTGTAGCACTCTTCGAGGTCCATGGCGGCGCTGCCGACGGAAGCAATCCCCTCTGTCCGGTTGACCGTCTCGCCTTTTTCATTGGTGACCTTGAAGCCGGCATCCCTGCTTTTCTTGATGTTCTCCGCGATCTTGTCCAGGGCCCATTCCCATTCGACCTCCTTCCAGGCCGTGCCGAAGGGTTCCCGGTAGAGCGGTTTGGACAGGCGGTTTTCGTTGACCGCCATCTGGTAAATGGATCCGCCCTTGCTGCAAAGCGAGCCCTTGTTGATGGGGCTGTCCGGATCGCCTTCCGTGTTGATCACCTTGCCGTTGCGTGTCGACACGATGATGCTGCAACCCACGGAGCAGTAGGGGCAAATGGTTGTGGTTTCTTTGGTGTACTTGATCTTCAGCGGCTGGGCATGCGCGGAAACGGGCTTCAGGCTGATGCCGATCCCGCTCGTTGCCAGCACAGCGCCGGAGAGTTTCAAGAAACCTCTTCTGCTGACATCCATAAAAGCGCTCCTTTCCTCTTTATTGATTCGTAATAATAAATACCGTTTGTCCTGCTGTCATTTCCGGTTCGAATGGGTGCCGTTTCCGGTGTTGACCGCTTTTCGCCACTTGCAAAATCCTTCGGTTAGAGACGTGAAGCGGAGGGAGATTACAGAGATACCGGCAACCCGGATCAACCGTGTCCGTATATATGCAATATTCAGACAGTGTCAACTCTTTTTTATGCGGAAAGCCAATGATTTCGATCAGTTATGTCAATTTTGACATAACAGGATTCCCACTGGCCGGGGCGAGCGGCATACGACAGGAACACGGTGTCGGAATCAGGGGTGGAATGCCTTTGCGGAAAAAGAGCATGGGGAAAAAAAAGAGGGGGCCTGCCTTTTTGGGCAGGTCCCCTCTTTTGGGTTTGCTTTGGCGCTGCCGCGGAATGACGGATTCAGCGGATCGCCGGGTGATATGGATCAGGCGGTGTGGTGGCCGTGGCCCG
>JAXDBM010000065.1:0-8124 GCA_034678725.1 Syntrophales bacterium
ATTTAATCACACCCGTGCCGGAAAGGTCAACATAAAAATCCCCCGATCATTTCAGGCGCGGCGACCAGGCCGGGCTGATGCAGCCCTGGCCGCTCTCGTAGACGACCCGCACGTTGGATCCGTTCGCGTTCATCACGCAGATGCGGCTCTTGCCGCCGATTCTCTGGCTGAAGGCCACGTAGCGGCCGTCGGGCGACCAGGACGGGGACTCCGTCTGCCCCCCCTCCGTGGAGAGCGCCGCGAAATTGCCGCCGTTCTCATCGACGGCCAGGATCTGGAAACGCCCGTCCTTGCGGCCCTCGTAGGCGATCCGGTTGCCCTTGGGCGACCAGGCCGGCGAGGTGTTGTAGTTCCCTTCCGAGGTCAGTCTTCGGACCCCTTTGCCGTCCTGGTCCATCACGTAGATCTGGGGCGAGCCCGACCGGTTGGACACGAAGGCGATCTTCCGGCCGTCCGGCGACCATGTCGGTGACACGTCGATGGAGAACTCGCGGGTCAGCCGGCGGGGCGCGCCGCCGCCCAGGTCCTTGACGTAGATTTCCTCGTTGCCGTCCCTGCTCAGGGTCATGAGCATCCTGCGGCCGTCCGGCGACCAGGCGCCCGGGAGATTGAGCCCTCGAAAGGACGAGATCTTGCTGGTGCTGTAGTCCCGCAGCCGGCGGACATACAGGTCGGGGTTGCCGTCCCGGTAGGACATGAAGGCGATGGACTGGCCGTCCGGCGACCACCGCGGCGACATCGTGGTGGTGCCGAAATTGGTGACCTGGGTGAGCCCCGTCCCGTCGAAATTGACGATGTAGATGTCCGAGTTCTGGCCTTTCTTCAGGACAAAGGCGATCTTCGTGCCGAAGATGCTGCCGTCGCCCGTCAGGGCGAGGAGGATGTCCTCGGCGATTTTCCGGACGATGGTCTTCCGGTCGTCCGCCTTGGCGCTGTATTCTTTCCCGGCAATCATCTCGCCCTTCACCACGTCGTAGAGCCGGTATTCGACGATGAGGCTGCCCCCGGCCAGGCTGTGGCCGCCCCGGACCAGATACTCCGCGCCGATGGCCGTCCAGTCACCGAATTCGATCCGGCCCCCGGGGGAGGCCATTCGGGCCGGGTCCTGCAGAAAGGCCTTCTTCCCGATGACGTTGAACAGCCCGGTCATGTTCAGGTACTGGCCGAGATTCTCCGAAAACCAGGCGGGCAGGTCCTCCCGTCCCGCCGCGCTGGGGAGCTTCTGAAAATCCGTGATGGCGATGGAGAATTTCTGGAAGGCCGGGGAATCGATGTCGATGTAAACCTTCCCCTGCACCTCGCCCGCCCGGCACCAGAGAAGAAAAACGAGGGCTGCGAAAAAGAGAACCTTCACCTGTCGCATGTGTTCAATGCTCCTTAAACTTCCATTGCAATCCGGTCACGACCGAAAATCCGAGGAGTGAAACCGGATGCCGATTTCGATGCTGCTGTCCCGGATCCAATCGGGCAGCGGCGGCAGGGGGCTCGCCTTCCGGACGGCCTTCATGGCCGAATCGTCGAAGAAGCGGTTGCCCGACCGCTTTTCGAAGCTGACATCGCCGACGGCCCCGCTGCGGAGGATCCGCGCCTGGATCACCGCCTCGAGGCTGTCCTTGGACAGGATGTCCTTCGGCAGGGACCACTGCCCCTTGATCTTCGCCCAGACCGCCGCGTAATAGGACGCCATCCGCGCGTCCATCTCCGCGCCGCCCTGCGCGGACGATGCCGGGGCACTCTTCGCACCGGCGGCGGGCGCGGCGGGCGCGGTCGGCGCAGCCGCCTGCCCGGAGGCCTGGACCTTTTTCCGGATCGCCGCCATTGCCTTTTCGAGGTGCGCGCTCTGCGTCTTCTGCACGTCGACGGACCGGATGGGCACGGGCTTGATGGTGTCCACGGGCCGCTTCAGAACGATCGGGCGGGGCGCCGGGGCGGGCGTCGCCACTTCCCGGGAGAGCGCCGTGGCGGGGCCGCCCTTCAGCGACAGCTCCTGAAGGTTCACGAGCTGGACGGAGTAGACCGGGCCGAAGGTCCACTTCGGCGCCGGCATGGACGGGGAAAACACAAGCAGGGTGAGGGCGACGATGTGGAGGAAGAGTGAGAGGCCGATCATTCTGTTCAGGCTGAGCCCGCTTCCGCGTCCGGCGCTGTTCAGCCTCGGGAGGATCATCTCGACCCCTCGGGGGGTTCGGTGATCATCCCCAGCTTGTCCACGCCGGCCTTTCGGACCTCCGACATGACCTCGATCACGAACCCGTAGGGAATGCTCTTGTCCGCCCGCATGAAAATCTCGCGGTCGATCCGGCTGGTGAAGATGGCCTCCAGCTTGGTCCGAAGGTCGTTCAGCGGAATGCGGTTCTTGTTGATGAAGATCTCCTTGGCGTCGGTGATGGTGAGAACCAGCTTCTCCTCCGTCACGTCGACGCTCTTCGACTTCACCTTGGGCAGGTTGACGTCGATGCCCATCTGAAGCATCGGCGCCGTGACCATGAAGATGATCAGGAGCACCAGGATGACGTCGACCAAGGGCGTGACGTTGATCTCGGCCATCGGCCGGTTTTCGAAATGGTTGTTCCTTCTTCTGGAGGCTCTCATGGCGCCTTATTTTCTGACGTAGTACCGCTCGATGATGTTCAGCAGCTCCGAGGAGAAGTTGTCCATCTCGAGGCTCATCGCCTTGACGCGGTTGATGTAGTAGTTATAGAATATGACGGCGGGGATGGCCGCCGCCAGCCCGGCCGCCGTGGCGATCAGGGCCTCGGAGATGCCCGGCGCGACCACGGCCAGCGTCGCCGACCCCCTGGCGCCGATCCCCTTGAAGGTGTCCATGATGCCCCAGACCGTCCCGAAGAGCCCGATGAAGGGGCTCGCGCTCCCCGTCGTCGCGAGGAACCCGAGGGCGTTCTCCAGCTTCGTCGTCTCGGAGTCGCGGGCCCGGTTCAGGGCGCGCTCGATGTTGTCGATGTTGTTCATCTCGACGGAGGACGCATCCCCCGCATCCGCTTCCCTGCCCATCAGGGACTCCCGAATGACTTTCGTCACCTTGATCAGCTCCGTGTAGCCGGAGCGGAAGACCTCGGCGATCGTGGAATCGGGGTATTTCTTCGTTTCCGGGAAGATCTCCGAGAGTTTGCTTCCCTTCATGTAGGCGTCCAGGAACCCGTCGTTGTCCTTTTTCACCCGTTTGAGGACCTTGTACTTCATCAAGATGATGGCCCAGGAGACGACAGAGAAAACAAGGAGCAGGAGCAGGACGAACTGCACCATGGCCCCCGCTTCCAGCACCATGCTGAGCAGGCTTCCGTGGAAGTTGTTCCCCACGGCGCCCACGGTCATAAATACGATATCGTTCACGTTTAACCTCCCCAAGCCGCTCGGCTGCGACGGCGTTATCTGTAAAGGAAAAAGCACCCCTTGTCAATACGTGTTTTGAACATTGCGGCCCGCGATAGAAACCGCAAATCCGCCGATAAAACCTTGACAAGACGGGCCTGTTGGGGTAATAGCGATTTCCCGACCGCGTCTGGAATGCGGCCGGACCCGCCGATGTAGCTCAGCCGGTAGAGCAACTGATTCGTAATCAGTAGGTCCGCGGTTCAAATCCGCGCATCGGCTCCAAAATAAAATCAACCACTTAGCCTGCTTCTACGGATCCGATTGGAAGGGGTTCAGGCGGGTTTTGTGACAGTTTGTGACACTTTGCCAAAAGCGGTCAGTCCATTCAGGAGATTGACCGCTTTCTTTTTGTGCTCCTCGGATAAATGGGAATAGCGCATGGTCATGCTCAACGAAAAAAAAGGCGGGGCCATTTCTGACCCTGCCTTCCCCTCCCGCAGTAAGAACCGCGGTTTATTAAACCCCCAGCTCCGGGTTTATTTCTGAATCTTCCTCCTGACCCCTGCCAGCCCCATCAACCCCAGCCCGAGAAGAAGCATGGTGGTGGGTTCGGGGACGCGCTGCTTGACAGTAAGTTTCCAGTCTTCAATCTCACCCTGATAATAAGAGCCCGTGGGGCTGAAGTCATTCAGCGTGCCAGCATCAGCACTGCAAGCAACGCGTGCTCTCAACCAGTAATCACCGGCATTACTGAAAGTGAAACCATTTGAATAATATGTTCCCTCGATTTGAGGGGTATGACCGGCGTTCAGAAACTGTGATGCGGTGTGGTCGGCTTCAGTGTGTACTGTATTCCCATACGCCATGGAATAAACCATTTCGCCAGCATCCGTAAAATCCTTGTCGCTATTCCAGTCAATCCATGCTTTAAGAAAATCATATTGATGGCGTCCCCACTCCACTTTTGACAGAATAAATTGAAAAGTGACCTCATCTCCCACCGCGATCTCATCATGACCGTAGGCGCCACCGTTGACACTCCAGAACACGCCGTCATCTGTGTCTATGTTATTGGCCACTGCGGCTGCACTGGCTTCCCCCGTCCAGCTTGTACCCAGTCTGTTCCAGGTTGGGTCTTGAGCATATACACTTGCATTACCGTAACCCGTTGCATCAGCATAATCGTAGCTGCACGCGAGAATGCTGCCTGCATAAAGTGCAAATGCCAGAAACACAAAAGTTGCGAGCCCCAACAATTTTCTCATGTGTATTCCCCCTGCCGTGTATTTCATTGAACTTTGTATTACATTACTGCAAATCGTATGCCAGATTGTAAGTATAAGAATTCACGCCAGATTATGAATAATAAATAGTGGGGCGTCGGGATTTTGTAAAAAATTCCGACACCTATGTAACGGCAAAAACGGGTATTGTTTTCTATCAATTCGACCAAATATCAAGGGTTTATGGGTTTTCTCTTTTAAAATCCTCGAAATAAATCTGTAAAACATTCCAACAGATGAAGCAGGGACGATGCGGGAACAACTGCTGCTAATTCGATGAATACATAAGTAATTAAATGAGTTACTGGATGATTGAATGTGTAAAGAATTTCGACAATGCCTTCAATGTGCAGCAGATATGATTTGTGGTGCCGGGACAACTGATGGATTCCGAATAGACAATTTCAAAACCGGCCCGAGACTTCAGTCGGGCATCCAAGAGCTTTTCATCGAACTCCATACCTGAGTTTCGCCCGGTAGTCCTCGACGGCACGGGCGGGCGGGGAGTGTACTGAAAACCAGGGGGCGCGTCGACATCGAAGAGAGCTTTCGCCGCGGGTCTGTTCGCCACGGTCCCCGAGCCAGCCGTGCCGCTCGTCGCGCTGGGGGCAGTCCGTGGGAATCGTGCGGTAGTTCCCGCGGATGCCCTGGTAGAGATTTTCGTGAATCCGGTTGATCAGGTCATGGGAGCACTGGAACAATCCGGTATTCCGGATCGCGTCGTAGACGACATTGCCCTCCAGGACGCCGGGCCCGGGCCTTCCTGGAAAACCGGTCACCTCCACGTATCGGAAGCCGTGATAGGTGAAGCGCGGCCTTCATCGCCGTCACCCCCGCATTCCCCGGCAGGATGACGGGTTCCGTGCCTTCTCCTGGCGGATCGGCATGGGCATCGGATCCCGCACGGCGGGATGATAGTCGGGGCAAGGCAGTCCCTTTCATGGTTCAGCCGTTTGGCGCAACCCTGCGGTTCCGAACGGCGATCAGTTCAGCAGGAGCATCAGGATCCCCGGAGGGATCCCCTTTCCGGTATGCGAGACCCTGAAGCGCAAGGCCAGGTTCAGGCCCGCCGGTACGCTGGCCTGGCCATAATCGTAGCCCCCCTCTACTCCCCAGGCCACCACCGTACCGTCGCTCTTCAGGGCCAGGCTGTGGTAACCGCCCGCAGCCACGGCCACCACCCCGGAGAGGCCCACGGGCACCTCGCACTGGCCGTAACCGTTTGCCCCCCAGGCCACCACCGTGCCGTCGCTCTTCAGGGCCAGATTGTGGTTGTAGCCCGCTGCCACGGACCGCACATTCGCCAGTCCGACAGGTACGTCTCTTTGGCCCAATCCGTCCCACCCCCAGACCACCACTGTACCGTTGGATTTCAACGCCAGGCTGTGCATCTCTCCCGCCGCCACGGCCACAACATTACGGAGGTCCGCGGGAATGAGCGCCTGATAATACGAGTTGCTCCCCCAGCCCTGCACGGTGCCGTCCGACTTCAGGGCCAGGCTGTGGTAACCGCCCGCCGCCACGGCAACCACGCCGCTCAAAGCGGCGGGGACGTTTATCTGGTAGAAGTCGTTTTTCCCCCAGGCCGCCACCGTGCCGTTCGATC
This sequence comes from Syntrophales bacterium, assembly GCA_034678725.1. Taxonomy (GTDB): domain Bacteria; phylum Desulfobacterota; class Syntrophia; order Syntrophales; family Fen-1087; genus JAXDBM01. The sequence goes on from JAXDBM010000065.1 coordinate 6,223, forward strand.
TCAGAGCCAGGCTGTGGTATCCGCCCGCCGACACGGCAATGACTCCACTCAAACCCGCCGGGACAGTTCTCTGGCCGTGATAGTTGTCCCCCCAGGCCGCCACCGTGCCGTCCGACTTGACGGCCAGGCTGTGATAACCACCCGCCGACACGGCCGTCACCCCGTAGAGGCCCCCGGGGACATTGCACTGGCCGCTGGCGCTCCAGCCCCAGGCTGCCACCGTGCCGTCGGACTTCAAACCCAGGCTGTGGTATTTGCCGGCGGCCAGCCCCCCCGGTTGGTGGACGCTGCATTGTCCATAGTAGCAGAAGCCCCACGCCACAAGCGTGCCATCGGATTTCAGGGCCAGGCTGTAGTCACATGCTGCCGCTACGGCCACGACACCGCCCAGGCCGGCGGGAATGCCGAGCTGACCGAAATAATTAGCCCCCCAAGCCACCACCGTGCCGTCCGATTTCAGGGCCAGGCTGTGATTGTCTCCCGCCGCGATGGCCACGACGCCGCTCAGGCCGGCAGGTACGTCACACTGGCGGTAATTGTTATCTCCCCAGGCCACCACCGTGCCGTCCGACTTCAGGGCCAGGCCGTGGTACCGTCCAGCCGCGATGGCCACGACACCGCTCAGGCCGGCGGGAACATCACACGGGTGGTAATTGTTATATCCCCAAGCCCTCACTGTTCCATCCGCCGTCAGGGCCAGGCTGTAAAAGTAACCGGCCGCGATGGCCACGACATCGCTCAGGCCGGCGGGGATGTCACACTCGCCGTAAGAATTAATCCCCCAAGCCGCCATCGTTCCGTCCGACTTCAACGCCAGGTTGTGGTAATGTCCCGCTGCGATGGCCACAACATCGCTCAGGCCGGCGGGGACATCGCACTCTCCGAAGTCGTTCATCCCCCAGGCCACCACCGTGCCGTCCGACTTGAGGGCCAGACTGTGAAATGCTCCCGCCGCGACTTCGGTTACGGCTCCCAAACCCCATGGGACCGTGCTTTGGCCGAATTCGTCATCGCCCCAGGCCACCACGGCGCCATCCACCCGGATGCCCAGGCTGTGGCGATACCCGCCTGCGATGGTGCCGTGCTGACGGGCCTCCGCGGGGAGGGCGAAACCAATGAAAAGGATTATTAGAAAGAGGAGTGGAAGAAGGCATATCGACGGTTTTTGTTCATTTGACTGGCCCCCGGCATAAACGAAGGCCTTCTGGCGGCTTTCACGTGAGGCATTCCGGATCATCGTCTGCACCTCCTGCAATGATCAGTAACCTTGGGACATCCCGCCTGAAAAGATCTCGCAAGCCTATTTGGCTTTCGACCGGCAGAACTCTCATCCACACCGGCGATGATCAATTCAACAGCAGGGGCATCAGAATCCCCGGGGAGATCCCCTTTCCGGTATATGGGACCCTGAAGCGAATGCGCAGGTCCAAACCCGCGGGGACGTCGGTCTGGTCTCCATCATTGAGTCCCCAGGCTTTTACAGCGCCGCTGGACCTCAGGACCAAGCTGTGCGATGATCCGGCCGCCACGGCTGTCACGGGAGTGAGGGACAGGGCGGCGGGAACAGTGCTCTGGCCGTTGTAGTCGCTCCCCCAGGCCTTCACTGTGCCGTCCGGCTTCAGCGCCAGACTGTGCAAGTCACCCGCAGCCACAGCGATAACATCGTAGATATCCCCGGGAACTGTGCTTTGGCCGGCGGTGTCATCTCCCCAGGCCACCACCGTCCCGTTAGACTTCAGGGCAAGACTGTGCCAGTAACCAGCAGCCACGGCAAACACGTTGCTGAGACCGGGGGGAACGTCGCACTGGTTAAACGAGTTATTCCCCCAGGCCCTCACGGTTCTGTCGGACTTCAGGACGAGGCTGTGTACGCCACGCGCAGCTATGGCCACATTGTCGTCG
>JAXDBM010000066.1:0-5942 GCA_034678725.1 Syntrophales bacterium
CCCTACAACGATACATAGTGAAATAAATGATTGACAAATGTGCCTTACTCTGTTACTTGTTTTACAAAAACGAGGACAGGAGGTGGGCCATGATCCCGGAAAATCGAGTTTGCAATGGTAGCTTTCCCATCCCGAAACTGTTGATCAACATGGAGGATATGAAACTTTTTACTGAGGAATTCAAGGGATTTCATGCCCAATTTGCCGATTGCTTTTCCCGTGAGGAGCCGCGGGAGAACTTCTCTCAGTACATGGCAGGCCAGATGAGCCAACTGGAGAGGAAATCCATCGAGCCGATCGCCCTGAACGTTCAGAGCGCCAAGGTGAGGGCGATGCAGCATTTCTTGAGCGATATTGCCTGGGAAGAGGATCGGATTCTTTCCCGATACCACGACATGGTCTCCGAAGATTTGGGGGATGCCGAAGGGGTGCTCATTTTCGACGAATCGGGCTTTGTGAAGAAAGGGAATGACTCCGTCGGCGTTGCCCGGCAGTACTGCGGCAATATCGGGAAAGTGGAAAACTGCCAGGTTGGCGTCTATATGGCCTACGCCTCGCGCCACGGATATTGTTTTCTGGACAACCGCCTGTTTATTCCGGAGAAGTGGTTTGGTGAGGATTACGTTGAGCGCAGGAAGAAGTGCCGTCTCCCGGACGAGAGTTCTTTCAAGACGAAGCCTCAGTTGGCGGCGGAGATGCTGGAGAAGATCGCCGGCGAGGGGGTGATTCCTTTCCGCTACGTGGCGGCGGATTCGATTTACGGGAACAGTCCGGAGTTTCTTGAAGCGATAGAGAAACTTTCCGGGGTGACGTACATCGTCGCCCTTCCTCGCGATACCCTCTGTTGGCTGCAGGAGCCGGCCATCATGGAGAAGACCTATCGGTACGGCGGAGAGAAGAGGACGAAACGGGTTCTTGCGGAAACCGGGAAGAAGCCGGTCACTTTTGAGAAGATTGCCAGGGGAACGAATGACTACTTCTGGTATCGCCGGACGGTCTCGGAGGGGACAAAGGGTCCGGTGACCTACGAGTTCATGAAGCGGCGCGTTGTTCTCTGCAAAGACGGGCAGCCCGACCGGGTGGTTTGGCTGATCGTTCGCAGGACGCTTGGGGAAGGCGCCACTTATTCCTACTTTATCTCGAACGCAACCAGATGCACCCGCCTGAAGACCTTCGTCTGGCTCTCGGGAGTGCGCTGGGCGATCGAGCAGTGCTTTGAAGAGGCCAAATCGGACCTGGGGATGGATCATTACGAGGTACGGAAGTTTCCGGGCTGGCGACACCATATGCTGACATGCATGCTGGCTCATTTTTTCCTCTGGCACATGAGAATCAGGTTGGGGGAAAAAAGCACCAGCTATTACGCTGTCGCAGCTTAGACTGCTGATCAGCGCCGTGTTGCCGATGAAAAAGTTCGATGCTCTTGAACTCATTGGTCTCGTCTCATGGATACAGATGAAGAACCATCGGACGTATCTCTCTCATCGGAAACGGAAACTTGCTGCATTGAAGCAGGTGCGTTATGTATCGTTGTAGGGTTATCAACACGCTGGATATCCCCCGTGGCTTAATAAGCGACCGTATGCCGGATGAAACCTATCTCAAAGAAACAACTCAGTGGATTACTTTTCGTGATCTGACAAATCGCATTATCTATTTCCGCACTTACGACAACATGAACTTGAGAAAAATTGATCTCAACAAACTCGATCTTTCGGCGAAATCGCTGAAGAGGATAAGGATGTATGGTGCCGGGGAGATCATTACGGATGTATCAGGTGAAGCAAGATAGGACCTTGAACATCATCCGGACCTCCTTCTCGCAGGAGAGGATGGAATGCAACTCCTGATCAAAGTTATCTTGAGTGTGGCAATAATTCTTGTCGCCACGGCTATCGGGAAGAAGTTTCCGTCTGCGGCGGGTCTGATCGGCGTCATGCCGCTCACCGGCGCGCTGGTTCTCGTCTGGATGTATTTAGAACATCAGGGCAACCCGGAGATCATGCAGAATTTTGCCAAGGGTGCTCTCTGGGGTATGCTGCCCAGCATTCTCTTCTTCCTTGTGGCTCTATTCTGTTTCAAGAGGCAGATGCCGCTTTCAATCTTCCTTATGGCGAGCTTTGGAATCTGGATCATTGCGGCAGCCGCACACCAATGGGTATTGAAATGAGAGAATCGTCCGACCAATAGTCGGAGGCAGTGCTGATGCAAAGTTTTTCCTGTCTGCCTGTCACCACCTGGAAAAAGAGACAGGTTGGGATTGGGAATTTATCCCGAGAGAATAAATACTCTATAGCGATCCGGTCTTTTTTGGTGTAAAAAGCGGAAACGAATTTTTACAGGACGTGTAAAAAAACGTAAACATCAGAGGAGAATTTATGAAAAAGCATCTGTGCACGGTAGCCCTTTTGTCGATCGTTTCCATTTTTTTCATCTGCGGCACGGCTCCGGCCTTTGACGTCAAGGCAGGGCCGCTTTACAACCAGTTCGACGCCAACCAAAAATGTCCCAATGTCTGCAATTGGTACGGCGGATGGAATGGGAACTGGAATACCATATCCTGGGCAACCATGTCTGTTTGCGGCTGCAATTCGGGACTGGCAAGCGATAACCCCTACGACAAGAATGCCGGACCGATCAGCACCGATGCCGAGGCTGCCGTCAGATGCGTTTCCCCCTGTCAATATTACGGCGGCTGGGCAGGCATTTGGAGATCGATCACCTCTGTGATGGCGGTTTGCCAATGCAATCAGCAATGACGACTGACGGCAGATCATGATCCGGCAGCCCGTGGTTTTACTTGCTGCGAAACGGTCTGCTTGCCGAGAAAGGGATGGCCGCGATGAAAACGATCCGCACGGTCCCGCTCATCCTGTTTTCCGCAATCGCCGTATGCTTTGCCGCCGTCTGCATTGCCGCAGACTGGGGAACGATCCTGTACACCCGCTCGGAAACGGTCATCCGCGAAAAGAGAACCGTGAAGTCCAGGATCAAGGGTCGTCTGAAAGAGAACCAGGCCGTCAGGGCGGATTTTTTCAAAGACCACTGGTATGCCGTGTTTCCGGTGAACGCCAGGCAGAGAAACGAAAAAAAGGCGCTCGGGTATGTTTACAAGGAGCGCCTGACTTCCGAAAAACCTGAATCGGCCGCGGCGGAGTCCGACATCAAAAAAAAGCAGGAGCCCGTTTCGGAGCCGACGGATTTGAAGCCGGCGCCGACGCCCGAGGCTTCTGCACCAAGCCCCGCAACGGCAGACACGAAACCCGCTCCGGCTGAACCGAAACCTGCCGTTTCGGATCAGAAGCCTGCCATCGCCGTCAAAAGCCTGCGCTTCAAAGCAAGGGACAACGGGCGCGATTCGATCTTCATCGAGTTCAACCGCTTTTACGCGCCGTCGATCTCCTCGATCGAAGGGGACAAGCCGCGGATCGTCCTTGACCTTGAAAATGTCACGTCTTTCCAGGTGGAGAAGAATCTCATCAAGGTGGATGGCGTGCACATCCGGCAGATCCGCTCACACATGGACCGTAAAACGCGCAAGGCGCGAATCGTTCTCGATCTGGAACCCCTGAAGGATTATTACGTTCAGCCTGCATTCGCGCAGAAAGAAAACCTCTACTCGCTGCACGTTCTGGCGGAAGACAAAAAAAAGGAGCCTTGAGAGGCTCCCGAATGCAGGTCTTATCAAAACATCATTTCCACGAGATTTCGAGGCGGAAGGGCAGCTCGCGGAGGTCGTCCGACGGCTTCGCATCCCAGGCCGTCAGCCGGAACTCGTGCTCACCCGGCAGGCATGCCGGCCTCACCTCCCCTTCCCAGGACGGCCCCTTCCAGACCTCCAGGAATTTCCCGTCCATGTCGAGCGACCAGATCGTCCCCCGCTCCCCGGAGAAGCGAACCGCCGCCCGCTCCACCGGCTTAGACACGCGAAAGACCGTCCTCCACGTGGGTTTCCCCGACCTCACCCCCGTCCATTTCCAGGTGTCGTGGACGATCCCGTTCATGGAATAGAGGTCGATCTTTTTCTCGAGCATCTCGAGTTGGACCCGCTCGGCCGCCGTTCCGGTCCGCGCCCGGAGCAGATCGCGCAGCCGGATCCAGGCGGGAAAGTGCTGGCTGTTGAGGTTCAGCGTCCGGTTCAGCCACCAGACGGCCCGCGCGGGATCCCCCTGCTCCGCGGCCAGGATGCCCAGATAGTAGGACTGCCGGACCGGGTCGCCTTTCTTCGCCTTCATCTCGGCCTCGATGCGCGAGGAGATAACCCGCGCGTCCCCCCATTTGGCCGCCGTCTCCCCGCGCCGCTCGATCGCCTGCATCGCCCGGACGATTTCCTCCCTTGCCAGCAGCACGCCGGGATGCTCCGGGTCCAGCGATGCGATCTTCCGCGCCTCCGGGCTCTTTTTGGCATCCATCCACGCCCCGGTTTGGCTGAACTCCTGCCAGAGCCGATCGACCTGCCCGCCCCTCCCCCGCTCCCCCCGCCGGATCAGGTCCATCCCGGCCTCGCGGTGGTTCAGGTTCAGGAGGACAACGGCCGCGCCCAGACGGCTCTCCATGTCCTCCGGCAGGAACTCGACCAGCTTTCCCGCGCCCTTCTCCCCCAGGTGGAGAACCAACAGATCCGCGATGACCCCGGCCATCTTCGGGTTCTGCAGGATGACCTCGCTGAAAGGCTTCCGCCATTCATCGGTGGATGCGACCGACGCATTCTCGGCGTGCGCGGCCAGCGCGATGACGCCTTTTTCCATCCGGAGCCGGTTGTCCGCGGGCCGCAGCGACGCGGCCGTCCGGATGTATCCCAGCGCGCGTTGGAGATCCGCCGCCCGCTCCTTTCGGGAGGCGCTTTCCCGGAAAAAGCAACTCCAGGCCATCTCCCTCCAGGTCTGCCACGAGGTGGGGTTTCGCCTAAGCCCCTCAGCCGCGAGCGAAAGCCTGGGGTCGGGCAGCGGCTTCTCCGCCGGGAACAGCAGCGCATCCTTTTCGTCCGGCCTCATCCGGAGCCGCTCGGCCGTCCAGAGCCAATACGCGGAATTCCCCGGCGCGAGGCCGCGGGCCGTTCGCAGCTTGTCCGGCGCGGGATCCCGAAACGGAACGGTCGAATTCTGAAAGGTCCGGGCCATCGCATCGGCGCGCCAGGTTTGAATCACCGGACAGGAGGCTGCGGCGAGAACAGCCAGGGCCATCAGCAGGCCCGCCCGGATCCAGCCCCGGGAGAGCCTCAACGAAACGGCCGGCCCCTGATAACCCTGCCCGCCCTGCCGGCCGGAATGCAGCGCCCGCCACGTGACGGCCAGGATCAGCGCCAGCAGCAGCGGGTTTGCCGGGATGTGCAGGTTGAAGTCGCTGAGCGAATGGACGGCAATGGCCACGACCGCGCCGATCCCCCCGATCCCGACGCCGACGACGAAGTTGTCGTGGCGGCTCCGCCACCGGCCGACCGTCAGGATCAGAAAGGCCGTCAGCGCCGCGATCACCGCGATCAGTCCGGGCCAGCCGTATTCCGCCAAAAGCTGCACCCAGTCGTTGTGGAGATGATCCACGATCTTGTCCAGTTGGACACTTTGATAACGGGGATAAACGAACTCGAAGGTCCCCGGCCCGGAACCGGTCACCGGGAAATCCTGCGACATCTTCCAGGTATCCTGAACCCTTGCGATGCGGCTCTCCATATCGAGGCCGTGGGCAACCAGTCGCGCAACGAGCCGGTCCGCGGCCACATAGCCGACGTAGGACAGCATCAGCGCCAGCAGAACCATCAGCACGAACCCCTGGCGGCTTCGGAAATAGCGGGCCAGGATCAGCCCCAGCATGAATACGATCCCGCAGACCAGCGAGAGGGCCGCCCCGCGCGAGGCGCTGCCCAGGAGCGCCGCCATCATCAGCGCCAGGGCCAGCAAGACCAGAACGCCCCGGTAGCCGAAGACCCCCACCGCCCGCATCAG
>JAXDBM010000067.1:0-9121 GCA_034678725.1 Syntrophales bacterium
TGAGACCGCAGGCGGTCCTTACTCCCCGCAATCACTCCCTTTTTAAACCGCAAAAAAAGGCGCATCGCAAACCCGGCACATCGCTTATACCGCACCGGCACAAAATTGTAAAGAATTCCGACACCGCCACGACTTATCCGGAAGGCTTGAGCAAGATGAATCGGAAAAAGATGCCTTCTCCATAAGGATCACACTTTGAGACTTGCCGAAAAGGCTTGAAAAGTTTATGTATAAGCAGGACTGTTTTTCATAAGTTTTTCTTCAGGCAAAAGATGGAAAGGTGAATTTCCCGAGGGTCATGGGATGTTGCGCTTCACCGCCAGGGAGGGCATCCGCCAATGGTAACATCGGCAACGCTAAAGAATTTGACTGACACCATGAAGATGATGGCTGCCGCCGAACGGCTCGTCGGGGATTTCTACCGGGATTGCGCCGAGATCTGGGAGGAGGATGGTGCTTTCTGGCTGGAAATCGCGGCGGAGGAAGAAAAACATGCAACGCAACTTGAGCGGATGGCCCAGATCCTTACCCTCAAGCCGGAGCGCTTTGAAACCGGCCGGCCTTTCAATCGGACGGGCATTCAAACATTCATGAACGGCATCGAAGGGCTTCGGCAACGTCTGAAAGAGGGTATGATCACCCGAGAACAAGCGGTGATTGCGGCGCGGGATGTCGAAGCATCGGTTCTGGAAAAGTGTTACCAAGAATTTCTCCACACGTCCGATACGGAGTATCGGACGCTGGTGAGCGGGATCACACAGGAAACCGGCGATCACAAAGACAGAATTGACAAGCGCATTCAGGAGTTGAAGGCCGGCCGCTAGATCGTATGGGAGATTGCGGCCGATGAAGAGCGTGCCTGCCCGTTGATGTCTGCCAAGGAAAGGTGACCATGCCGCTTTTCCCGATTCGGAAATCTTTGAGAGAATGTTCCCGATATGCCCTGCAACACCATCTGATGATTGTCGCTTATTGTATCACGCGCCTCTACTTCCTGACCATTCAAATCAAAACCGTCAACGAAGCCCCAATCCGGAGGCACCTGGAAGGCGGAAGCAAACTGATTGCCGCGATCTGGCACCAGCGGATCATCGCGGTGATCGGCTACGCCAGACGGTTCGGCGTTTACCGGCCCTCCGTCATGATCAGCAAAAGCCGCGACGGGGACGTGGTTGCCGATTTTTTTCGGTGCCTGGGATTCCGTCCCGTTCGGGGTTCATCATCACGGGATGGCAAGCAGGCGCTGGCCGCCATGATCGATGACCTGAAGGACCATCCCTTTGCCGTTCATGTCCTGGACGGGCCGCAGGGGCCACGGGGCGTCGTAAAACCGGGTCTGGTCGCCCTCGCGGGAAAGTCAGGCATACCCGTTGTCCCCTTTTACATCTCCATGAGCAGGGCATGGATGCTCCGCAGTTGGGATCGCTGCCTCATTCCCAAGCCGTTCAGCAGGATTGTGGTCCGTTGGGGCGAACCGAGGACAGTTCCCGGTGACATGGATGAACGGACTTTTGAAGCTATCCGGCTGGGGATCGAAGCGCACATGCTGGAAAATCAGAGGCGGGACGATCGCCGTTTCGGTTGGACAGATCTCATCTGATGTGCAATGGTTAAACGTTGTGAGCCGCTGAGAAAGACCCGAGGCCTCATGCATCCTGTAGGATGATTCCGGCAAAGTCTTTCCTGTGCGGATTTTGAGATAGCAAGCGCCAAGAAAGCAGGAAACAGGCAATCAGGATCATCAAATGGGAATTTCATCGTGACACCACAGACCGCAGCCAGCATTCTCCTGAGGACATTCTCCAGCATCCCGCTGGCATTACGGAAGTCCCTGTTCATCACCCTGTCTTATCTCTTTTACCTTTTCGTTCCCCGGCAGCGATTCATCGCCCTGCATAATCTTTCCCGCGCTTTTCCGGAGAAGCCACCGGAGGAAGTCCGGAAAATCGCCCGCGGGGTCTATCGGAACATCGGCATTATTGCGGCCGAATTTTTCGACAGCCCCAGTCTTACTCGTGAAAAAATCCTGCAGCGCATGTCCGTGGAGGGATGGGAGCATTGTCGCCACGCCCTGGAAAAAGGAAAGGGGATTCTTCTTCTGACCGCCCACTTCGGCAACTGGGAACTTTCCGCTACGGTTTTCGCCCTGCTCGTCAAACCGCTGACCGCCATTTACAGACCCCTCGATAACCCTATTCTCGAAGCCGCGGTCCGGCAGGTCCGCGAGTCAGCGGGAAACAAGACCCTACCGAAAGAACGGGCCATGCGCCCCATGCTGCGGCTCTTGAAGCAGAACGGCGTCCTGGGCATCATGATCGATCAGAACGTCGCCTGGTACGAAGGTGTCTTCGTTCCGTTCTTCGGGCGAAAGGCCTGTACAACCGACGGGATTGCCCTGCTCGCACTCCACACCGGCGCGCCGGTTTTGCCGGGCTTTCTGATCCGGCAGCCGGACGGACGTTACCGGATCAAGTTTCTGGCCGAGGTCGAAACGATCCGCAGCGGAAACCGCCGTCAGGACGTGCTGACCAACACGCAGCGCTACAACGCCATCCTGGAAGAACAGGTCCGGCAATACCCTGACCAGTGGCTGTGGATCCATCATCGCTGGAAGACGCGGCCCTCGCAGGTCAGGGAGCGGCCATGAAGGATCTCCGGGCCGGATGGAATTCCAGGAATTCATCCGGGTACATTCCTTCCGTATCGAAACGATGCGACATGAAGCAGTGATGGCTTTTCATGAAGCCGGATGCAGTTCGGAAAAGAATCTTTGCGGTCGGCGACATTCACGGGTGTTTTCTCCATCTGCGGGAGCTCCTCGGCAAAATCCCGATCGGTCGAAACGACATCCTTCTGTTCCTGGGCGATTACATCGACCGGGGACCGGATTCTTACGAGGTCGTGGAAACGCTCCTCCGCCTGAAGCACGGATCAACGAGCACAATCTGCCTGAAGGGAAACCATGAGCAGATGTTCCTGGATTACCTGTCGGGAAAGGATCGTGAGCTTTTCCTGTCCAATGGGGGCCGGCACACCCTGCGATCTTACAGAAAGAGCGGATGGGAGCAGCCGCCTGCCGAACACATGGATTTCTTCCTGTCGCTGGATCTTTATTACGAGACGGAAGACTTCATTTTTGTCCATGCCGGTTTGCAGCCGAACATCCCTCTGCAGAACCAGAATCCGGAAGATCTGCTGTGGATTCGCGGCCCCTTTTATGCAGGACCGAACACCTGGAACAAGACCATTGTCTTCGGGCACACGCCGTTCGCACAACCATATGTCCGGGAGGGAAAAATCGGAATCGATACCGGGGCCTGCATGGGCGGTTTGCTGACCTGTGTTGAGCTGCCGCGGATGATTTTTCACCAGACGGGAGCTTAGGCAGAAGCGGCCCGGAGAAGAGGCCGATTCTCGATATGCATGCGCCGGGGGACGCCATTGTCCGGAACGAAGCCCGTCTGGACGGGAAAGAACGTCCGGGTTACAGCTCGTTTTGCGCCGTTCAATCCTCTTTTACCGCTGTCCAGGTCTCGTTCGGCCTGAATGATTGCATCTCCCGGGCGATCTTCAGCGTATTCGGTCCGAGATTTTTCTGGTAGATTTTGCCCTGCTGGTTGACAATGAAGGCCATGATCCCCGACTTGCCCCAGTGCGACGGAAAAGCAACCAGGGCAAATCCCCCGACCATATTGCCGTTGATAACGTAGCTGTATTTCCCGCCCGGCGCACTGCTTCCCTGCCTTGTCAAGATTTTGAAATAATAGCCATGAAACGGCTCCGGCTTTTCTTCCTTGAACGCGGCCTTGCTCTTCCGATAACCCTCCATTCTCGCTTTTGCCACCAACTCACCCAGAGGGCTCACCGCTTCTCCCTTGGCAGCCCTCCAGTAAAGCCCGTTTCTCTTGCCCGGATCGCTGCGCAGCTTCTGTGCATACGTCATTACACCGTCGCCGTCCCAGTCCTTCAGGACATATTCACGCTGCGCATGGACATAGCTTTTGCAGACCAGAATGGCCGTGAGTTCGTTTTCTCCGATCCGGCGATTCAGGATCTCCTCCCTGCCGGCTTCCGTGTCAAAGAACCATTGATCGTCAATCTTTACAATCGGAATGGGAAACGGCCAGTCCTCTTTGCCCACGTGAAGAATCAGCTTCCTTTCATTTTCTTTAACCAGGCCGGTCTTTTCGGATAAATGTCTGGACAGTTCATCCAATTCAGAGTTGTCCTGAACTTCATCGCCCGAGCGAAGTTCTGTTCCCGAAGGGCCAAAGATCCGATTCAGGGTTGCGTTGTCTTTTGCCTGGATCGCCTTGATCAGGCTGTTTACGGCATCTTCAGGCGAAGGAAACAACATCTGTGGTGGCGCTCCAAAAGCCGGCATGCTCCAGGCAAAGGCAACGGCGATCATCCCCAGAAAAGCAGCCATAAACATCATCCTTCGTGAAGGCCGAGATGCGGACCTCTGCTGAATTGCACCCATCGTAGTCTCCCTTTCCTTGTCCCTTTGTTTTCACGTTCGTTATCCGGATATTAAACGCAAATTTGCCGGGGCGGTCAGCGCTGTTTGCCGGCGGCGGCATTCGCCTTTGCGGGACTGCCGCCTTTCTTTACAGACACGGCAGCAGGCCGCTCCCGTGCCACCGTCTGACGACTGGCCTGTCCGCGAAGGCTCTGTACTTTGGACTCGTTCGCGCCCCGATAGCCGCCGAATGCAACGGAGGGCGCCTTACCGGGTTTCTGGCCTTCCCGGATGGAATGCACCTGCGAGGGACCCTTGACCATTGCCGGATCTGGTGCGGCCGGCAGCCTCTTGACGGCTTGACCGGGCGCCACCGGACGGGCTACCGGAGCCGTGACACGGACTTCCCTGCCGGCAACCGGCGCCAACGGCGCCTTGGGAAGCTTCACTCCCGGGCCCGCGGAACCGCCTTGCGAAGGGCTCTTGACGATGACCGGCACCGGTGTGGTCAGCGGCTTCTTGACAGCTTGACCGGACGCCACAGGCGGTTTGGCAGGAATGGTGCCTCGGCTCTCTTTGCCGCGATTGCTCAAAGAAGCGGCATTCCCTCTGGGCCCGAATATGCCTTCCAGAGGCTTTGACGACATGGTTGACCTCCCCCTGACTTCGGCCATGCGTGCTTGCGTGCCGGCGCCGGCGACTCGGCCAGGGCCCGATGCCCGGTAGCTTGCGGGACTGCCACGAGTCGGATCATGCCTCCATGCCTGATTAATATCGGGTCTGCTCCGGTTTACATAAACATCCCGTACGCGAACATGGGGCCGGGCGTGATTCACCCACCCGGGTCGGTTCCAGCCATGATATACGATGCGATGGTAACCCCAGTCAAAGTCCATGCTCAGCCAGCTCCCGATCAGCAAACCCAGCCCAAAGGTAATGAAGGGCGACCCGCCGGAGATCCACCTTTCGGTATAAACCGCAGAGGAATCGTATTGCGGGACGTATACATACTGAGGTTGCGCCGGAATGATCTCGATATAATCTCCATCAATCATTACCGTTTGCTGAGCGGTGCTCTCCAGATTGCCGACATTTCTCGCCTGCCACCTGAGCCGCTGGATCGACCTGGTCACGTCTTCCGGCTGGTTGAGAAAGGCTTCTCCCAGATCGGCCGTCCAATCCAGATACCGAGCCATCATGTTCAGGATATCCGGATAGTGCGCGATTGTCTTGACGGACTCATCCCAGTCTTGCCCGTCAATCCTCGACGCATCTCCCCCGCGCTTCAGCCAGTCTTCAGCATCCGCAATTTCCGCCGGGTATGTCGAGGCCGGCAGCATCTGGGCCAGCAGGGGATCCGGATAAAGAGCGATCGGGGCGAGGAGGCGATCCAGTTCCTGATCCGTGTATGCGTATGAGGTGGAAGCTTTGCTCTGTGCGATCTGCAGGAACAGAAAAAATCCCAGGCATATGACCGCAACCGGCAGAAAGCGCTTTGTGCTGACCGTTCTCATCACAAGATCAACTCCTTCCTCCGTTTACCCGGATTCTGCCGGAAAGCGCCCTTTTCCTTGCCGGCAGTTGGCGCCTCATCATGCACACCAGGCCGGTGTCTATCTCATCGTGTACCCGCGACCGTCCAGGCAGGCGGCTTGAGCCCTGAGATAGTCCGCATGCATTTGATTCAGTCTGTACACCGGCATCTCTCCGGAAGGCGGTTTCGTCGGGTCGTAGCCTGTCTGATGGACTGCCCAGTCGTGGCATTCATAACGATCCCTCGCCTGCTGCTCTTCAGTCTGGCCCTGCCGGGGATAGACAAAGATCCTTCCCTGCGACAATGGCGGCGACGATGGTGCGGGCTGTACATCCACCGGAGGCCGCTCCCTGATGATGACCGGAGGGGGCGCATGGTAGTAAGATGGATAATAGGGAGCATAATAGTAGGAATAATAAGGCGCCAGAACGGCTGCGCTTCCGAGTATCGCCCAGGGCACCCACCATCCGCCATAACCGCCCCCATGGTACCCTCTTGCTTCACTGCACACCGGGTTCATGAGAAAGACAGCCATGGTGAAAACCAACAAAGCATAGGTAATTTTCTTCATATGGCACCTCCTGGATCGCGTGAACAGTTTCCTTTTATTCTTATTACTCTTGTTTTCAACGTATTTCCATCAGCAATAAGCAAAAAATGCGCCGGAATGACAAAAGCATCGCAACCATTCGATATGAGATAACATATTGTCATCAGGCCATTTCCCGTTTGCACCTTTTCAGCAAGAAGTGGATCGAATTTACCCGGTCCTTCCACCCTGACTGGGCAATATGTATCCAGTGAGACAGGTTGAAAACAAAATTGCCGGTCCCGGCAGGTCTTCCCAACCTTTCCGTGTGAACCATTCACAGGGAGAAAGGGCGGCTTTTTGATTGACATGCAGGCCTGAACTTGCCTAAGCTTTTTCATCAATCCAGGAAAGAAAGGAGTGTCGCCATGAAGAAAAGAACAAGCATTGCGATTTTGAGTGCTCTGGCATTTTCGCTGCTGGGCGCTTCCATGGTCCTGGGAGCCGGTGAATCCGCGAAGCCGGCTTCCGTACAGAAAGCAGCGGAAGTGAAAGCCGCTATCCCGGCAACATCCAATATGGATACGCTGTCGGCAATCTTTACGCGACGCAGCATCCGCAGTTACACCAATCAGCCGGTTTCCGATGAAACCGTCAAACTGTTGCTGAAGGCAGCCATGTCGGCGCCCACGGCAAAAAACACCCAATCCTATGAGTTCATCGTAATCCGGGATAAAAAAACGCTCCAGCAGATCCCGAATTTTCATCCCTTTTCCAAACATGTCCCCAACGCTCAGGTCGCCATTGTCGTCTGCGGCAACACCAAATTGCAGGCGACACCGGGCCACTGGATTCCGGATGCATCCAACGCTTCCATGAACATCCTCCTTGCGGCGCACTCCCTCGGGTTAGGGGCCGTCTGGACCACTTTCTATCCTTACGAAGACAGGACGGCGGGCATTCGCAAACTCCTCAACCTGCCGGACCACATCATGCCGCTCAACATCATCCCGCTCGGGTATTCAGCGGAGAAAGGGAACTATCAGGATCGGTACAAGCCCGGCAAGATCCACTTTGAAAAATGGTGATCGGAACAGATGCACTGAATCTTGTTCAGGCTGTTCTGGCGAGCCGCCATACCTTGAATGTAGACCCGTTTCTGCCATCCGGCGGCTCGCGTAAAAAGGGTTGGGCAAATCCCAACCCTTTTTTCATGATGCGGAGGTCGATTCGTGCAACTGCTGATCCGCGGCGGAAGCATTGCTGCCGGTTATGGCGTGGTCCATCGTTACGCTGACATCATCACGGAGCCGCTCTTTGCCAAGGGAATCGCTCTGATCAACCGCTCCCGGCGCGGCGAGACAACCTTTGACGGTGTCTCCACATTCGACCAGGATATCGATCCCTTTCGGCCGGACATTCTTCTGATCCACTTCGGCATCGATGACGCTTTCCAGTGTGTCTACCGCTCCGAGTTTCAGGAAAATCTTGTGCAGATGATCCGTTTGGCGCGGACGCGTTTCCGTCCGGCCGTTTTTCTGGCCACGTCACACACGTTCGACAATCCCCGTGAGCAGGATGCCGTGGATGTGTTCTATCGGGCTTTGAGGATTGTCGCGTCAGACCTGGATTGCAAATGGATTCCCGTGCACCACTACTGGGCAGGTTACCTGGCGGAGCACGGCCTGAGAAGCAAGGATCTTGTTCTGACCGATCCCCGGCATCCGAATGCGCGAGGGCATCAACTGATTGCGGAAGCCCTGATGCAAGGGTTGAACCGGCATGTTGAAAATCTCCATGCTTGCCGACAAGGCTGACAGCAACTTCACGGTCCTTGAATCCATCCTCATTCGCTGAGTACCGGGACGGAACGGTGCAAATCAAGAAGGGCTTCGATGATCTCGTGCCAGATTGATTCCCGATACGACGGCATTTTCCTGCGCCTTGAGGGCGGAAACCTTGATGCTGACGATCGAGGCGGCAAGCTGCTCCGCCGCGTCCTGCAGTCCGTCGGAGCCGACCAGGATATCCTTTGCCGCCGGATGACTGACCAGGTCCTGGATCGGGAAGCGGGTTTCATCGATGATCAGCACATCCCGAAAACCGGCCGAGGCGATGGCATGGAGATAGTCTTCCTTCATGTCCGCTCCGGATACGCAGCCAATGTAAGCTTCGATCGATTCCCTTAGTGCGGGCGGGAGAGGCTTGAGAAGAACTATATCCGACACCATCAGGCGACCGCCCGGTTTGAGGACGCGGAAGGCCTCTCGAAAAACCCGCTTTTTGTCCGGGGACAGATTCACCACGCAGTTGGAGATGACAATGTCCGCCGTACCATCGGCGACCGGCAGATTTTCAATCTCCCCGAGACGAAACTCCACATTTGCGTAACCGCCTTTACGGGCATTCTGACGCGCTTTGTCGAGCATCTCCGGCGCCATGTCCACTCCGATGACCCGGCCGCTGTCACCCACCTGCCGGGCGGCCAGAAAGCAGTCGAATCCCGCGCCGGAACCCAGGTCGACCACGGTTTCCCCTTCCCGCAGCGAGGCCAGGGCAATCGGATTTCCGCAACCCAGCCCGAGGTTGGCCCCTT
>JAXDBM010000068.1:0-37457 GCA_034678725.1 Syntrophales bacterium
TTCGCGCTGTACACGGTGCTGATCGCCCTGTTCACCAACCCGGTCATCGACGTGATCAAGAACGCGATCGGCTGAAAGTCAGGAATACCCCCATCCCATAGCTCCATGCGGAAGCCCCTCTCCTCAACCCGGGAGCGGGGCTTCCGCGCTTTCAGCAGCACTGCACCTGCAGGATCACATACCGGTCCTGGAAGTTCTTGTTGACGTGAATCAGGTGGCCCGCCTGTCGCCGGCCGATGAACGTCGCAACGCCGCAGGCCGTCGTGGCGTTCAGACTCCCGCATTCCCTTACGTAGTCGAACTCCCCGTCTGGCCGGACCGCCTTTTTCCAGGCTTCCCTTTCTTCCGGGCCGACGGCGATGCCGAAGGACAGGACCGCCGGCCGGATGAATTCTCGGCCGTTTGCCTTCAGCCAGTTCAGGCCGTCCCGTTTTCCCCGAAAGGACCGGATCGTCTTCACTTCCCCGAGGGCGCCTTCCCGTTCACATTTCAGGTGGAGCCAGCAGCTTCGATCGACCTGGTTGACCAGGTCCATGGCAAGGCCGGATTTCTCCTGAAAACGGGACTCCGATGCCGTGGCCTCGTCCACGCTACCGGCAAGGGCCGACTGGACGGCCCCAAGGTCCATGTCCGCCTTCAGCAGTTCCAGCGCCCGCTCGAAGGAGAGGTTCTGGCTGGAGAC
Organism: Syntrophales bacterium; assembly: GCA_034678725.1. GTDB lineage: Bacteria > Desulfobacterota > Syntrophia > Syntrophales > Fen-1087 > JAXDBM01. The sequence goes on from JAXDBM010000068.1 coordinate 683, forward strand.
GGAGAGGTTCCGCCCGTTCAGGTTCAGGCCCTGGGCGACATAGAAGGATGCCGTGTTGGCCATGGTGTTGATGAAATTATAGGGCATGGGAAGGCAGTGCTGGCGGTAGATCTGGAACAGGACGCTTTCCGTGTCCCCCAGGTTGCCGTGCTCCGTCGCCAGGTAAACGGCCGTTTCGGGGCGGATCCGCTGATCGCGCGCGCAGCGATGCGCGCCGATCAGGGCCAGCAGCACGAACTTGTTGACGCGGCGGAAGTAGATGTCCGTATGGCGCTTCAGCTCCTCCTTCAGGGCTTTGACATCCAGAGGGGCGCTCAGGAATGCGGAGGCGTTATGAATGAACATCGGTGCGATGCCCCCGGTTCGAGAGGATCAGCGAGGTGCAGTTTCCGCCGAACCCGAAATAGTTGAGCATGAAATTCCCGCCCCGGACGGCAAGCGGCTCGGTCAGCGGCGTCACCCCCAGTTCCCCGTCCGGAACGGCAAACCCCGGCGTGGCGGGAATGAAGCCCCGCTTGACCGATTCCGTGAGCAGGATCATCTCCACGACGCCGGATGCGCCGACGGTGTGTCCGACATACGGCTTCAAGCCCGTGACGGGGGGCAGCCGTCCGCCGAAAACCTGCCTCATCCCGTTGCACTCCGACCGGTCGTTCATGTCGCTGCCCGTGGCATGCGCCTTGACGGCGTCGATCTCGCGAGCGCCGAGGCCGGCGCAATGCAGGGCCTGGCGAATCACCGCGGCGATGACATCGCCCGTCTCGGCGTGGGTGGTCACATTGAAGGTGTCGCAGAGGGTTGCGCCGCCCCGGTAATGAAAATCCGTTTCGCGTTTCCGCTCCCGGTCGAGTATGACGGCGCCGCAGGCCTCCCCCATGATGATCCCGTCCCGGTTCCGGTCGAAGGGTCTGTAGGCAAAGGGCGCGGTCAGCTTCAGGGATTCGAATCCGTAAAAGCCCGTGTTGTTGAAGAGGTCGTAGCCGATGACCAGCGCCTTCTCCAGGGATCCGTTTGCGATCATGGAGGCGGCGTACAAAAAGGCGTTGGCGCTGGAGGTGCAGGCCGTCGCGAAGGTGTAGCAGGGGCCCTGAATGTTGAAATGCGCCGCCGTCTTGTCGGCGATGGTCCCGTAGCCGAAGGAGGCCCGGGAGAACAGGTCCAGGGCGGCGGAATCGGACGCCGCATAGTAGGATTCGTAGATCGGAATGTCGATGGATGTCGAGCCGAAGAAAATCGACAGGCCCTCGATCTCCCGAGGCGTCAGTCCGGCATCGGCAACGGCCCGGGAAACGGCATCGAACAGGATTTCATAGAAGCGGGACTGCAGGTCCTGCGGGCGTGAGACTCCCCGGTGAATCCGGTAATAGGGGCGCGCCTCGCGCATTCCGGCCAGTTCGAGGGGGAGGAAATCCGCAACGGCCTTCTTTTGCCGGACCTGCTCCAGGATGCCGTCCAGGTCTTCCCCCAGCGAGCAGATCAGGGATTTTCCCGTGATGTAGGCGGAAGGCTTCAAGCCGTCACTCCGGCCGGATGAAGTCCGCGAAGGAGTTGATGGAGGTCATGATCCGCCGCATCTCCTTGCTGTCCGTGATCGCGATCCCGTACTCCTGCTGGACGGCGATGGAGATCTGCAGGGCATCGATCGAATCGAGCCCCAGTTTCGAACTCCGGCCGAACAGGGGCGCGTCGTCGTCGATCTCATGGGCGTCGATCCGGTCCGCCAGGTCGCAGGCCTCGATGATCAGTCGCTTCAGCGCCGTCTTGAAATGTGCATCCAGGGATCCTTTCATAAAACGCCCTTTCCTTTGAATTCCCTGTTGAGCGCCAGGGCGGTCAGAAGCAGCATCACCGCCCCCAGCGCCAGCAGCATGAGGGATTCGGGCAGGACATCCCGAATGTTCCCTTCGCGCAGAAAGATGTCCAGGAAACCCTCCAGACCCCAGGACATGGGCGAGAGACCGGACAGCCGCTGCATGAAATCGGGCATGACGAATTTCGGGATCATGATCCCGCCGACGGCCCCGAAGAGGATGTTCAGCAGGCCGCCCATGGTGGTCGCCTGCTCCGTGGTTCTCGCGATGGAGGCAATCAGCAGCGCGACCGCGATGGCGCTCAAACTGACGCTCGCTGCAACCAGCAGGAGCCCGGCCGGGGAACGGCCGGGCGTCAGCGCGGTCCCTCCCAGGAGCGGAACCGCGTACATGCCGATCCCGATCATGATCGCCGCCTGGATCAGATTGACCAGGAAATAGGGGGCCATTTTGCCGAAAAGGAGATAATAGCGCGGTATGTTGATGCTCCTCAGTCTCGCAAAGGTTCCCTGTGACCGCTCGGCGATAAAAGTGTTGGAAATGGGGATCACGATGAAGAACATGGAAAACACCAGCCAGGCGGGCACGCTCTGCTGCACGGCGCTGGGGATCCGCCGATCCCGTGCATGCCGGTAGACGTATTGAACATCCATCGACCGGTCCGGCGGCTCCATGAGTTTCTCCTTGTCGATGCCGGCCAGCGTCAGCCATTGCTCGTGGCTCTTGACGAAATGGCCGACCCTCATTTTCGCCAGATTGCCGGCAAGAATGTTCCTCAGAACCAGTTGCGCATGGGCGCCGACGGTCGGATTGACCAGCATCGTCAGCGGCTTTCCGCCTTCTTTCCCGCCCCCGCCGGAAACGTAGGGGGAAAATCGGTCCGTCAGGATGAAGGCGAACTTGCAGTCCCTTTCGAACATCTTCGCGGCGATCTGATCCACGGTGCTGTCCGGAGCGAGCAGGTGGACCCTCAGGGTGTCCAGACCGCCCAGGGCGTTCAGAAATTCCCCCGCCGCCGCCCCTCCGTCGCGGTCCGCCACCAGAATGTCGATCCGCGCCGGTGCGTGGATGTCGAAGAGGTCCCGCATGGCGAGCGACATGATCAGGATGAAGACCGCCGGCATGACAAAGAGCACCCCGACGGCATGGATGTCCCGGCCGATGACCAGGAACTCTTTTTTCAGGATCCGGAGGATTCGGTTCAAGGGTCCCTCAATGCCTCATTCGTCAGGTTCAGAAACAGGTCCTCGAGGTTCTTGCGGCCGAACGTGATGTCCCGGATTTCGACCTGCTCCCGCTCGAAGAGACTGAAGAGCTGCGCCATGTTGGCCAGGAAACGTTCATCCCGGTCGACCCGAATGCCCGTCGGGCCGATCTGAACGCCGCGCATCCGCATCAGCCGGTCGCGGAGCGGCGCTTCCAGGCGCTCCACCTGAAGGGAGACCTTTCCGGTCTGCGTCAGGACCGCTTCCCTGCGGTCATGCAGGACGATGCGGCCTTCGTCGATAATGGCGATGTCGTCGGAAATCTGTTCGATCTCATTCATGTAGTGTGAGGTGTAGATGATCGTGGTCTTCTCTTCCCGGTTGATTTTTCGGATCGTTTCCAGGATGTAATTCCGGGATTGGGCATCCACGCCCACCGTGGGCTCGTCGAGGTAGAGGATCCGCGGGCTGTGAAGCAGGCCGATCGCCAGGTTCAGCCTTCTCTTCATCCCGCCTGAATATTTTTCCGCTTTTTTATCGAGGAAGGCATGCAGGCTGCCGATGTCGGCGGCGCGGTCCATGCGCTTCCGCAGCATCCGCCCTTCGAGGCCGTAAAGGGCGCCGAAGTACTCCAGATTTTCCCGGGCGGTCAGTGTGGGATAGAAAGCGAAGGTCTGCGGCACGATGCTGCATTCCGACTGGATTGCCCTCAGGTCCCGGTCCAGGTCCCGCCCGTTGATGAGCACCCTTCCCCGGTCTTTTCGAACGACGCCGGTCAGGATGGATACCAGTGTCGTTTTGCCGGCGCCGTTCGGCCCCAGCAGTCCGAGAATCGATCCCTCCCGCAGGGAGAGGGAAATGTCGTCCAGGACCGGTCTCCGGTCATAGAATTTATGGAGGTGTTCGATCTCGATCATCTGTCCGCTCCGTCTTCATCCGCGCCTGCCGGGCCCATCCGTTTCGTGAATCGTCAGGCGTGCTTCTCCGCCCGTCCGGCCCCTGGAATTTCGACCAGCCGCGGCCGCCGGACGCGCTGCCGGGGAATCCGAAGAGATTCGACTCCCTATCAGAAGTCCGTTGAAAATAGAAGAGAAACTTTCGATAATTGTGCTTGACGCCGGAGAAATATTCATAATAAGAACGGCGAAAATCAACCGGGCAGGATGGGAGAGGCCACCCGATGGCGACGATGGCGGAAGTCCGGATCGAAGACCTCATTCCGCACCGCGGCCGCATGAAATGGGTCGATGATGTGCTGGAAATCAGCGACATCCTGGCCAGGACGTCTTCGCGGGTGACGGAGCGGTGGCCTCTGGATGAAACGCGCGCGGCGGCCCCGGTCGTCCTCATCGAACTGATCGCCCAGACGGCCGGTGTCCTGGAAGGCTGGAAGTCGAAACCGGGCGGCGGCAGGCCGGAGAAGAGCGGATGGCTGGTGGGCATCAAGAGGTGCGATTTTTTCGTTGACCGGGTTCCCCTTCAGACCCGGCTGACCACAACCGTCCGCAGGCTTTACGCGCTCGAAGCCTACGCCGTGTTTGCCGGGGAAGTGGCCTCGGAGTCCGGGCTTTTCGTCCGGGCGGAACTGCAGGTTTTCCGGACCGAAGCGGAGCAGGGCCCGGGCGTGAATCCATGATCGCAAGGGAGTCGAATTTCATGAGTGATCGGAAAGTTGCCATCGTGACGGGGGGCGCCAGGGGCATCGGCCGGGCGATTGCCCTCGAGCTGGCCGGCGCCGGCTATTACATTGTCGTGAACTACCGGTCGAACGACGAGGCGGCGGCGGAGACGCTGCACAGGATTCGGGCAGGCGACGGGGACGGCGAACTGGCCCGGTTCGACGTGCGCGACGCCGAGGCGGCGGCCGGTTGCCTTCAGGACATCCTCTCCCGGTTCAAGAACATCGAAATTCTGGTCAACAATGCGGGGATCACGGCGGACGGCCTGTTCATCATGATGCCCGACCCGGACTGGAACAGCGTGGTCGACACGACGCTGCGGGGATTCTACAACGTCACGAAACCCGTTTTGAAGCGGATGCTTCGCAACAAGCGGGGCTCCGTCGTTTCCATATCCTCCGTCGCCGCGCTTGTCCCCAACCGGGGCCAGGCCAACTATTCGGCGGCGAAGGGCGGACTGATCGCCGCGAACCGATCGATCGCCGCGGAAGTGGCCCGGATCGGGGTCCGGATGAATGTCGTCGCGCCCGGCCTGATCGATACGGAGATGATCCAGGACGCCCCGGTCGAACGGATCAAGGAGGTCATTCCCATGGCCCGGATCGGCAGGCCCGAGGAAGTGGCGAAGGTGGTCCGCTTTCTCTGCTCCGAAGACGCCTCCTACATCACCGGCCAGACCATCTCGGTCAACGGCGGCATGTTCTGAGGCGCGGCGGACCAGATGTTCATGATGCGCAAACGGCTTCCCTTCAAATGGTTCGGTCCCATTATGCTGGCTGCATGCCTCCTGCTCATCGGCTGGTCGGACAGCTGGGAGGAGATCCGCCGAGAATCGGCCGGCATCCGCTCCGTCGCCGCGCCTTTTACCCAGAAAAAGCAAATGAAAATCCTGGCCCGGCCCCTGGTTTCCGAGGGGCGGTTCTACTTTCAGGGTCCCGATTCGCTCCGCTGGGAGTACACGGCGCCGGTCCGGAGCATCCTGCTGATGCACCGGGGAAAGGTCCGTCGGTACGTTTTTTCAGGCGGTGAATGGCTGGAGGAAAGCGGCGAGCGGCTGCAGGGCATGGGCGTCGTGATGCAGGAGATCGGCCAGTGGCTCCACGGAAAGTTCAATGAGAATCAGACCTTTGCGGCGACGCTGATCGGCGGGTCGCCGGCCCGGATCATCCTCAGTCCCCGGGAACCGTCCTTTGCCCGCATGATTCAGCGCATCGAACTGACCCTTTCGCCCCGCCCCGGCGTCATCCGGTCCATCGGGATCGTCGAGGGCGAGGACACCGTCACGCTGCTGGAGTTCCGAGATGTGAAGATCAACCCGGAGCTTCCGGCTGCTCTTTTCGAAGGGCTCCCATGACCGGGAAGCCTCTGCGCCCGGAATCCCGCCGCACGCGGCTGAGGGGCCGAATCGCCGGGTTCCTGCTGTTGTCCCTGACCCTGGCGGCCTGCGGCAGTCTTCCGGAAATCCGGCCGTCAGCGCTTCCCGGTCAGGCGGACATTCGGGAGCTCTGCCGTTCGTTCTTTCCCGACGGGCCCCATGCATTGACCCATGTCATCGAAGCGAGGCTGCCCGATGAATCCCGAATGTCGGCCATGGGCGTCGTTCTGGTCGATCCGTCCCGGCAGATGATCCACAGCGTGATCATGACCGTCGAGGGTTTTGTCCTCTTCGACGCGCGGCATCAGGGAGAGTTGACGGTCCACCGGGCGGTCGGCCCCTTCGCTTCTCCGGATTTTGCGGAAGGGATCATGGTGGATGTCCGGATGGTCTTTCTGCCGCCACCGGGCCGCCTGACCGCCGCGGGCCTTCTGGAAAACGGCTTCCCCGTCTGCCGCTACGAGGACGATACCGGCCGGGTGCGGGATGTGCTGGCCGGCCGGGATTTCGCGTGGGCGGTCCATCAGTATGGCGGCAGCCACAGCCTGTCCCACCGGGTTGGGGCCTATTCGCGAAACGCGGCGGGATTTCCCGAGAGGATCGAAATTTCCCGCCATGACTTCCCGCGCTATGGACTGAGGCTGACGCTGCTGCAGGCGGAACGGATCCCCGCCGATGATGCGCGGCTGAGGCCGTAATGCAGATATCTTTGCTTCGAGGGAATACGATCCCGGCGCCGGGGTGCGGGCTGAGAACCGGGGACAGGCCGCCCGGAGGCCGTACCCGGCCAGAAACGGTAATACCATGAAATTCAGGCTGATCTATCCGAAATGGAAAAAGCTGGACCGGCAGACGGAATTCCATCTTCCGCCGCATGGCCCCGTCGTTTTTGCCGCCGCGGTTCCCGAGGGGATCGACGTCGAATTCATCGATGAAAATGTCGAACCCATTCCGGATGACGTCCATGCGGATTTCGTCGGCATTTCCATGATGCTGACCGCCCAGGCGAAGCGGGGGTGGGCCATCGCGGACCGCTACCGGCAGCGGGGCGTCAAGGTCATCTGCGGCGGGATTGCCGCGATGCTTCACGCGGAGGAGACCATGATGCACGCGGATTCGGTTTTCCTCGGCGAGGCGGAAGGGCGGATGGAGGGGGTATTCGATGACTTCCGGCGGAACCGGCTGCGGAAGGTCTACGATTACCTGACCGATCACCCGCCGATCGAATCCGTCGGCCCGGCCCGGCGGAGCATCCTGAATTACGGCCGGTACAACTACAAGGGCGTGCAGATGGTGGATCTCGTTCACGCCTCGCGAGGGTGCCGGTTCAACTGTTATCCCTGCTGCGTGAGCTACCTCGGCGGCCGGAAGTTTCGGCCCCGCCCGATTGACCGGGTTGTGGAGGAACTGGCCGGCATCGACAACAACCGGCTTTTTATCGTGGACAATTCGCTTGCCCAGGACAAGGCCTGGGAACTCGACCTCTTCCGGGAAATGATCCCGCTCAGGAAAAAGTGGTGCTGCCACCCCATCGAGAACGATGACGAGGTCCTGGACCTGGCGGCGCGGGCCGGGGCCTGGTATGTCTATCAGGCCGTCTTCGACACCTCCGACTACATTCGGGACCGGATCCGGCGCTACCACGATTACGGGATCGGCGTCGAGGGGACCATTCTGCTCGGGATGGACCATCACACGGAGGATTACATCAAGCGGCTGATCGACTTCCTGATGGAGGTCGATCTGGATCTCGCGGAATTCACCGTGCTGACTCCGTTTCCGCATACGCAGACCTTCGAGGACCTCTCGCGGGAGGGCCGGATCCTGTCCGGCGACTGGAACGACTACACGACCGACAAGGTCGTCTTCAGGCCCAGGCATCTGTCGCCGGAAAAGCTGCAGGAGCTCTACGCCTTTGCCTGGGATTCTTTCTACCGGGAGGAGTCCCAGTCCATCAAGATGTACAAGCTGTTCAAGAAGGTGATTGAAAAGGAGAAAGCCGATCGGACCTTCCGGCCGCGGAAGCGGGAGCTGGCCTTCCGCCGGTTCGGCAACGAAGAAAAAAATGGGTGAGAACAAAAGCTTTGAGATCCGGAAGAAAGTCCCCTTCTACGACCTCGATCCCATGCAGATCGTCTGGCACGGGAATTACCTGAACTACTTCGAGGACGCCCGCCGGGCCATGCTCGATCACATGGGCGTCGACCTCTACCAGTACTACGAGCGGACGGGCATCGTCTTCCCGATCATCCGGACCGCCACGAAGCACATCTACCCCCTTCGCTACGGGGACGAATTCATCTGCAAGGCGACCCTTGTCGATTCCCGTTTCAAGATCGTTGTCGATTTCGAGATCCGCCTGGCGGCAGACGACAAGGTGTGCGCCCGGGGCCGGACGGAGCAGGTGGCCGTTCAAGCGCCGCAGATGGAGATCCTGCTCCGGGTCCCCGAAGAGATCCGCGCCGCCTTGGGAATCTGACATGGCATCCGATTTTCAGCAGGCCATCGTGGCCGGTGTCGAACGGCTTTCCGCCTGGGCGGACCTTCTGGACCGGATCAACGTGTTCCCTGTGGCCGACGGCGACACGGGGCGCAACCTGGTCGTCAGCCTCGCGCCCCTGCGCTGGTGCGACGGGGACCGCGGCAAGGTGGCCCGGGCGCTGCTGCTGTCGGCGCGCGGGAACTCCGGAAACATCGCCAATCGCTTCATGACCGAATTCATTCAAGCGGACTCCGTTGAGACCCTTCGAAGGGCAGCCGAGCGGGGGCGCAGGCAGGCCCGGCAGGCCGTCCACGATCCCCGGCCCGGCACGATGCTGACCCTATTCGATGCCCTGTCCGAGCAGATGGACGAAGAGGCCCACACCCTTGAGGCCTCCTTCCGGGAGGAGGACCGCTGCGCCGAGAAGATGCTTCTGGAGCTATGGGGCAGGAAGGTGCTGGGCCGCCTGGAGGAGACGGTCCGGTCCACGCCGGATTTCCTGCCGAAGCTGAAGCAAGCCGGCGTCGTCGATGCCGGCGCTCTGGGCATGTTCCTCTATTTCGAGGGTTTTTTTCAACGGTTCCTCCGGATGGACGGCGAATTCCGCCCCATAACGGACGTCTTTCCGGATTCCCTGAGCATATCCGGCTCATTTCGGGGGGAGGCCGAGTCCGGATACTGCGTGGACGCGGTCCTGGACAGCGGCCGGGAGGCGGAGGAGGCCGTCCGCAGGCTGTCCGCGGTGGGCGACAGCGTCGTGGTCACCCGGGATTCCGACTATTTGAAGATCCACCTGCACACGTCCGAGCGGGACGCCGTCCGCAATCAAATGGCGTCCCTCGGCGCCGTCGTGAAATGGGAGGATGACGATCTGGGCGACCAGACCAGGCGGTTCCGGCAACCGGGCATTCGTCAGGCCGTTCATATCATGACCGATGCCGCGGGGTCGGTCACCCGGGAAGATGCCCGGGCGCTGGGGATCACGCTTCTGGACAGCTATGTGACCAGCGGGGAGACCTGCCTGCCGGAGACGCACTTCGACCCGTCGAAGGTCTACGCCGGCATGCGGCAGGGCATTCAAACCGTCACGTCGCAGGCTTCGGTCTTCGAGCGGCACCAGCGCTACGAAAGCGCGCTCGGGCTCCACGAAAAAGTCCTCTACCTCTGCGTCGGTTCGGTCTTCACGGGCAATTACGACGTCGCCACGCGGTGGAAGCAGACCCACGATCCCGGCAACCGCCTGACCGTCCTCGACACGTCCGCGGCTTCCGGCCGGCTCGGCCTGATTGCCCTGGCCGCCGCCCGGCTTTCCCGGCAGTCCGGGGATTCGGAAGAGGTCGTCCGCTTCGCGAAGGATGCCGTGGCGCGCTGCGAGGAGTATATCTTTCTGGACAGGCTCGAGTATCTCGCCGCCGGCGGTCGCCTGTCCCGGACGGGCGCCTTCTTCGGGGATGTCCTGCACATGAAACCGGTCATCAGCCCGCTGGCCGAGGGGGCGAAAAAGGTCGGCGTCGCGAAGAACCGGGCCGGGCAGCTCGCCTTCGCCCTGGACCGGCTGAACCGGTCGCTGCCGGTGAACGGGAAGGCAATCCTGATGCTGGAATACTCCGACAACCGCTCCTGGATCGAGGAGGCCGTCCGGCCGGAAATCGCCGCGCGGTACCGGCATGCCGAGATCCTGGTGCGGCCCATCTCCCTGACAACGGGCGTGCATACCGGCCCGGGAACATGGGGGCTTGCCTTTCTGGCGGAAAGGTGAGGGATGGAACGATGCCCGACCTGTCCGGTTCAAAAGCCGCTGCCCGGAATTCCGGCGAGCCCGAAGCCGCGCCGGACGTCCGGAAGCCGTTGAAAGGCGGCGTCCGCTGCGCCCTGATCATCCCCCTGTACAACCACGAGGAGAAAATCGCCGATGTCGTCCGGGAAGGGTTGCGGCTTGGGTGGCCGGTGTTCGTGATCGATGACGGATCGACGGATTCCTCCTGCGAGCGGATCCGGTCGATCGACGGAATCACGATCCTGCGCCACCGGGTAAACGAGGGCAAGGGTGCGGCCATTCGGACGGGCTTTGCGGCCGCTGCGCAGGTGGCCGGCTGGGCGGTCACGGTGGACGCCGACGGGCAGCATCACCCCGAGGATGCCTTGCGGCTCGTGCAGGCGATTCCCGTGAATCAGCGGCCCATTGTCGTCGGCCGGCGCGAGGGGATGCTCGGACCCGGCGTTCCCTGGACGAGCCGCTTCGGACGGCAGTTCTCGAACTTCTGGGTCCGCCTTTCCGGCGGCCCCCGTCTGACCGATTCGCAAAGCGGCATGCGGCTCTATCCCCTGCCGGAAGCGATGAACCTGAAGGTCCGGGCCCGGCGTTTTCAGTTCGAGGTGGAGATCCTGGTCCGGGCGTGCTGGAGGGGCATGAACGTCATCGAGGCGCCGGTCCGGGTCAACTATCAACCGGGGTCGGGGCGGGTGAGCCACTTCCGCCCCTTTGTCGATTTTATGCGCAATTCGAAGACCTTCACCCGCCTGATCTTCATGCGGATACTGGTTCCCCCGTTTATCCGGAGAAAGTGCCTGTGACGGACCGGCAAGACAGGATGGTTTCCGGCCCGGAGCGCCGGACGCCGAAAGCGGAACTCGACAGCCGTGCAAGGGCCCTGCAGGGTCACATGGCGCAGAAGGGCATCGACAGTGCGCTCATCGTGCAGAACGCGGACCTTCTCTACTTCGCCGGGACCGTTCAGCCCGCTCTCCTTCTCATGCCTGCCGTGGGTGAACCGTTCCTCTTCGTGCGCAGGAATCGGGGCCGCGCCCGGGAGGAATCGCTGCTGAGTCATGTCGTTCCGATGGACAACCCCCGCGACCTGCCGGAGCTTCTGAAAGGATGCGGCATGCGGCGGACGGGCAGGCTGGGGATGGAGCTCGACGTCCTGCCGGCGAACCTGGCCAGCCGATTTCAGAAGCTTCTGTCGCCGGAGGAGGTTGTCGACATCTCTCCCGCAATTCAGGCTGTCCGGGCCGTGAAGAGCGCCTATGAGATCGGTCTCATCGGGGAGGCCGCGGCCATGGCGGACTTTATGTTCGGGACGGCCAGGAGTTCCCTCCACGCCGGAATGACCGAGCTGGAACTGGCCGGCCGGATCGAATCGGAAGCGCGGGCTCGGGGGCACCAGGGATTCGTGCGCATGCGGGCCTTTAACCAGGAGATCTACTGGGGATACCTGATTTCGGGTCCGGACTCCGCGGTACCCGCCTTTATCGACACGACATCAGGCGGCAAGGGCGTGAGCGTCGCCTTTCCGTCGGGCGCGGGGCCGCGCCGAATCGGGCGACGGGAGCCGGTCATCTTCGACCTTGTCGGCATCGCGGAAGGATACAACAGCGACCAGACCCGGACCCTCTGCATCGGGCCGCTTCCTGCAGCGCTTGACAAAGCCCTCGAAGTGTCGTTGGATATCCTGCGCGCCTTGGCGGGCATGGCCGGGCCGGGGGTTCCCGCGGGCGAGCTGTTCCAGAAAGCCGAGCGGATCGCCGCCGCGGCCGGACTGGAGGAGCACTTCATGGGCCATGGCCGGGAAAAGGCCCGCTTCTGCGGTCACGGGATCGGCATCGAGCTGGACGAATTGCCGGTGCTGGCTCAGGGGAACCGGATGCCGCTCGTCCCGGGAATGGTCTTCACCATCGAACCCAAATTCGCCTTTCCCGGCGTTGGCGCGGTCGGCGTCGAAGACAACTTCGCCGTGACGGAGGACGGGCTGCGGCGGCTGACGGTATCGAATTATGACGTGGAGGTATAGCGCAGCGATGAAGGAACTGATCAGGGACCTTGCGGAGGAATATGAATCGCTGGACGGCGTCGTTTCGCCGCTTGCGGAGGAACAATGGGCGCGGAAAACGCCCTTCGCCTCCTGGACCGTCCGCGACGAGATCGGCCATCTGGCCTTCTTCGACGGCGCGGCCCGTCTGACGGCCGCCGACCCGGGCGGATTTTCCCGGCACCTGGCGGAGATGGCAACCCTGCCCGATCCCTTTGAGGACACCCTGGCCCGGGGCCGGGCGCTCTCCGCGCCGGCGCTCCTGTCCTGGTGGAGATCGGAAAGAGAGGGTCTTCTCTGCGCTTTTTCGTCGCTGGATTCGAAGACCCGCCTGGCCTGGTATGGCCCCCCGATGAGCGCCCGCTCCCTGGCTACGTCCCGCATCATGGAGACCTGGGCCCACGGCCAGGACATCCTGGACGCCCTTGGCCGGACTCGCCCCCCGACGGTCCGGCTTCGGCACATCGCCCATCTCGGGGTCAGCACCTTCTCCTGGAGTTTTCTGAATCGGGGGATGACGCCCCCCGCGGCGCCGGTCTTCGTTGAGATTTCCGGCCCGTCCGGCGAGCGATGGTCCTGGGGCCCGCCGGAAGCGGCGGATCGCATCCGCGGCAGCGCCGAAGATTTCTGCCTCGTCGTCACCCAGCGCCGGCATGTGGAGGATACAAGCTTGGAAACGAAGGGAGACGCCGCCCGGCAGTGGATGCGGGTGGCGCAGGCCTTTGCCGGACCGCCCGCCGAGGGGCCGAAGCCGGGGCGATTCGCATGACCGGCCGGCGACCCTTCCCATCACCCTCGCGGCCGAAGCCATTGGCCTTGCTCTTCGGCAATTCATGCCCAGCCGGCGACGGGCGCCCCTCATTTTGAAACCATACTCGGCGGCGGGTGGGACATGAAAGGGGAAAGAGTCGTCATCACCGGAATGGGAACGGTCAACGCCCTGGCCGTCGGCACGGAGGCGTTTGCGCGGTCCCTGCAGGAGGGCGCCTGCGGGATCGGACCGATCACCCTCTTTGACACGGCGGGATACCGGACCCGCAACGGCGCGGAGATCCGGAACTTCAATCCCCGCGAGATCCTCCCCCGCTCCTTTTCCCTGAAACGTATGTCCCGGGCGGATGTCCTGGCCATGGCCGCAACCCGCGAGGCGCTTCAGGATGCCGGTCTTTTCCCCGTCCCCGACGAATTGTGTGAAGACGCGGGCGTGGTCATCGGCGCCGGCGCAGGCGGCAAACTGGAAGGGGAAGACTTCTTTCGGGCCTATCTTGCCGGCGGAGGGAAGCGTGCGCCCTTCTCGCGTCTGTCATCCCTTTACGGGGCGGCCTCCGCCGACCACATCGCCTCCCGCCTCGGCCTCATGGGGCCGAAGACATCCTTCATGACGGCCTGCTCCTCCGGGGCGACGGCCGTCGGTTTCGCCGGGGACCTGATCCGGCAAGGCATGGCGACGGTCATGATCGCCGGGGGCGTTGAGCCGCTGTGCCGGACCACCTACGCCTCCTTCAACGCCCTCCAGGCAGTGGACCCGGATTGCTGCCGGCCCTTTGACCGGAACCGCCGGGGGCTCTCCCTGGGAGAGGCTTCGGCCGTCCTCGTCCTGGAGTCGCTGACCCGGGCCCGGGAGCGGGGCGCGAGAATCTACGGCGAGCTGCTGGGGTATGGCGTCACCGGCGATGCCTACCACATGACGACGCCGGATGCGGAAGGGTCCGGGGCGGCGCGTTCCATGGCGGCGGCGCTGGCCGACGCGGGGATCGCCATGGAGGCGGTCGACTACATCAACGCCCACGGGACGGCCACGCCGGCCAATGACCGGATGGAAACGAAAGCCATCAAGGCGGTATTCGCAAAGCGCGCCTACCGAATACCGGTCAGTTCAACCAAGTCCATGACGGGGCACACCCTCGGCGCGTCCGGCGCCCTCGAAGCCATCGTCTCCGTCCTGGCCATTCATCACCGTTTCATCCCCCCCACGATCCACCTTCGGGATCCCGATCCGGACTGCGATCTCGATTATGTGCCGTCGGTCATGCGCAGGGCGGCACCCAATATCGTTCTTTCCAATTCCTTCGCCTTCGGAGGGAACAACACATCCGTGGCGTTCGGGAGGTATACGGACCGGGGGATCGCCCATGAATAGACGGGTTGCGGTCACCGGCGTCGGCATGGTCACGCCTCTGGGAGTTGGGAAAGAGGCCTTTGCGGAGCGACTCTTCCGGGGCGAAACCGGAATCGCGCAGATCGCCGGCTTTGATACCTCGCGCTTTCCCTCACATCTGGGGGCGGAGGTGAAGGGTTTCAGCGCCAGAGACTTCATCTCGCTCAAGACGCTGCGGCGGATGGACCGGCTCTCCCAGATGGCGACGGCATCGGCGCGGCTGGCCCTGGAGGACGCGGGAATCGTCGTGAACGAAGCGAACCGGGACCGGGTCGGCATCCTGCTCGGAACCGCCTTCGGGGCCACGGACGTCAAGACCCACTGTGCGCGCATCCTCTGCACCGACGGTTCCGGCGCGGTCAATCCCATCCTCGTGCCCAATACGGTCATGAACGCCCCGGCCGGGCACGCCTCCATCGAACTGGGCATCCGCGGCGTGAACACCACGGTCAACCACCATGCCGCCTCCGGTGAAACGGCCATCGTCTGCGCCGCCATGGATATTCAGCGGGGAGCCGCCGATGTGGTTCTTGCCGGCGGGGCGGACATCCTGTCGGATTTCTTCTTCGAGGCGCTGATCCGCTATCGGGCGGTCTCCCCCCTGGACGGCGGCGCAGAGGGAGCCAGGCCGTTCGACCGGCGGCGGAACGGACCCGTGATCGGCGAGGGCGCCGGGATCATCTGCCTGGAATCGCTGGACCGGGCCCGGGAGCGGGGCGCTGTCCCGTACTGCGAGATCGCGGGCTGGGGCTTGAGCGCGTCGCCGGCGGGACCGACCGGCTGGCCTGAAGATCCCCGGGGAGTCATTCTGGCCATGGACAGGGCGGTCCGTTCTTCGGGGCTTGCACCGGGGGACATCGATGTGATACAGGCTGCCGCAAACGGCGGCGGGAATCCCGATCGCATTGAGGCGGAGGCATGCAGCCGCTTTTTTTCATCGCCGGCCCGTCCGCTCGTCACTTCGATGAAGGGGACGGTGGGCGAGAGCTTTTCCTCCGGCGGCATCCGGGCCGCGGCCCTGGCATTGTTCATCCGGGAAGGAAAGGTTTCTCACACCCTCGGACTGACCGATCCCATCGGGCAGTTGAACGTCGTAACGGGAACGTCCGTGGAGGCCGCTATCCGCTGCGGCCTGCTGAACGGCATTTCGTACGGCGGGACGAACGTTACCGTTATTTTCAAAAAGACCTTGCCTGACGGGCATTGAAGGGTTCGCGGAAGGCGAACCTATCTGTCGCGTTTTCGCAAAGGTTGGAGCATTGCAGGAGGATTTGCATGAATGTCGGTGAGTGGATAACCAAACGAACCTTGAACCATCCCGGTCGGCCCTTCCTGAAGGATGAGGACGGGCGGGAGTTCGACAACAGAATGTTCAACGAGCGGGTCAATCGCATGGCCCACGCCCTGGCGGATCTGGGCATCGTCAAGGGGGAGCGGATTGCCGCCCTGATGCTCAACTCCAGCGAGTTCCTGGAGATTTTTTTCGCCTGCGGCAAGACGGGCGCAATCATGGTGCCCGTCAACTTTCGCCTCGCGGCGCCGGAGCTGATCTACATTCTCAGGGACAGCGCCCCCCGGGCGCTGGTCTACTCCTCGGATTTTGCCGAGAAGGTGCAGGCCATCAAGGCCGCCGGGCTTGCCATTGCGCGCTACTTCCGGCACGGCGGGGAGAAGCTGGCGGAAGACCCGCCGCTGGCCGAATTCGTCTCGCGCTTTCCGGCGGATGAGCCGGTCCCGGTCAGCGAAGTGACGGACGACGACCCCCTTTTCATCATGTACACATCGGGAACCACGGGCGACCCGAAGGGCGCCGTGCTCTCGAACGGGAACGTTCTGTTCGGCGCCATTCATTCGCTGGTGGGATACGGAATCAACCACACCTACAAGTCCCTGGTCGTCGCTCCGCTGTTCCACATCGGGGCGCTGGTCGCCTCGGCGACGCCCGTAATCTACGCGGGCGGCTCCCTGCTTCTCCAGAGCTTCTACAACGCCTCGGAGGTCATCAAGCTGATCCAGCGCGAGAAGATCAATTACATGTTTGCCGTGCCGGTGATGTTCCAGGTGATGACCAAGTCGGAGGAGTGGGAAAAGGCGGACTTCTCCCATGTCCATTTTTTCATCTCCGGCGGTGCGCCCATTCCCACTCCGGTCATCCGCATGTACCAGGAGGACAAGGGCGTCGGCTTCGTCCAGGGTTACGGCATGACGGAGTGCGGCCGTCTGACCTCTCTCGATCTCGAGGATTCCATCCGCAAAGCGGGATCCGTGGGCAAGGAGGTTTTCCACCTGAAGCTCCGCATCGTGGACAAGAGCGGCCGGGACGTGGCGCCGGGTGAGCCGGGCGAGATCATCGTGAAAGGCCCCAACGTGTTCACCCGCTACTGGAACAAGCCGGTGGAAACGGCGGAATCCATTCGGGACGGCTGGTTCCACACCAACGACATGGGCCGGCGCGACGACGAGGGGTTCGTTTCTGTGATCGGCCGAAAGCAGGAGTTGATCATCAGCTCCGGCGAAAACATCTACCCCGCCGAGGTGGAGCGGGCCATTCAGGCGCTTCCCGAGGTCCGGGAGGCGGCCGCAGTCGCCATGCCCGATGAGACGCGCGGCGAAGTCGTGGCCGCCTTCGTCATGCTGCACGAGGGCCAACCGATCACCGAAGACGATCTGATCCGGGCATTGGACGGCAGGATCGCCCATTTCAAGATCCCGAAGAAGGTCATTTTCGTCGACAACTTCCCCCGGAATCCCGCCGGCAAGATCCTCAAGCGGGAGTTGAAAAAGCGGGTGCAGTGAGGCGGGCGGGGTCGCTGCAGCGCTCCGAACGGCAAGGCAGGCCCTTCACGGATGGCGGGCTTCATGTTTTTTCAGCGCTATAGACTACGGTGGTCGTTCATCCTTCTGGTGGTCCTGGCGGTGGCGGGGCTGTTTCTCTCCGCCCTGCACCGCCTCGAGTTCGATTTCGATCTCGTCGCCTCCCTGCCCCAGGATGATCCCGTCCTCGCCGACGCCCGCCGGATACTCGCCAGCCACCCGATCCAGGACCGGCTGGTCATCGACGTCGGCCTTCCCCGGGCGGATCCCGAGGGTCTGGTCCGTGCCGCCGAGAAGATCGAGCAGCGCCTGCAAGAGAGCGGCCTTTTCGCCCGGGTCGGCCTGGGGCGGGAGCAGCGGATCATTCCGGAACTGTTCCTGCACGTCGCCGGGCATCTTCCGGTCCTCCTGACTGCGGAGGACCTGGAGGAAAGGGTCTCGCCGCTCCTGAAGCCGGCGCGCGTCCGTGCCGCGCTCTTCGAACATGTCGCGCAACTCGGCCATCTGGAAGGCATCGGCCAGGCCGTTCTGATCGCACAGGATCCCCTCAACCTTCGAAACCTGATCCTCTCCCGGCTGTCCGACCTTGCGCCCGCCCGGAATGCGCAGGCATACCGGGGACACCTCCTGTCCGCCGACGGAAAGCATCTGCTGATCCTGGCCGAGCCCGTGAAATCCGGCGTGGACACATCCTTCTCGCGGAAGATCGCGGCCCTCATCGACGGGATCGGCCGGGAACTGAACCGGGAAGGACAGGGGGCCGTGACGCTGACGCCCGCCGGCACCTACCGAGCGGCGCTGGACAACGAACTCAGCATGAAGCAGGGCACGGAGCGGGCCGTCCTGTTCTCAACCATCGGCATCATCGCGCTTTTGCTGGTTGCCTTTCCGAGGCCCCTCATTGGGCTGCTGGCGCTGCTGCCCTCCGTGGTGGGGACCATGCTGGGCCTCTTCGTGTATTCGCTCCTCCATCCCTCCATTACCATGATGGCCATCGGCTTCGGCAGCGCCATCATCTCCTTCACCGTTGACTACGGCATAGCCTACCTCCTGTTCCTGGACCGTTCCCATCGGACCTACGGCCTGGAAGCGACCCGGGAGGTCTGGTCGCTGGGCCTGCTGGCCATGCTGACCACGGCGGTCAGCTTTGCGTTCCTGGCGGTCAGCGGGTTCGCCGCGCTGGCCCAGATCGGGGAATTTTCCGCCCTCGGCGTCCTGTTTACCTATGTTTTCGTGCATGCCATCTATCCGGTTATCTTCCCGGTCATGCCTCCGGCGGCCGGCAGAAGCCGGCTGCCCGTGCAGGACCTGGCAAACCGGCTGGCATCGGGACGGAGCCGATTCAAACTCTGTGCCGCGCTCGGCCTGGCCCTGTTCCTGCTCTTCTTCGCCAGGCCGGTGTTTCGTGTGGACCTCAACGCGATGAATTCCGTCAGCCCGGAATCCCTTGCGGCGGAAAAGCTGCTGAGCGACGTCTGGGGCAACCTTTTCACCAGGATCTATGTCATGGCGGAGGGGCGCGATGTTCAGGACCTGCAGCGGAAGGGGGACCGACTGGCCGCCCTGCTGGAGGATGAGGCCGGCAACGGGGCGCTGGCCGCCTCCTTCGCGCCGTCCCAGATTTTCCCCGGTGAGGATCGGGCCGGCCGCAATCTTGACGCCTGGCGGGCGTTCTGGCATCCGGAGCGGGTGGCCGCCCTCCGTGCAACGCTCGAACATGCCTCCCGGGAGCTGGGCTTTGCAGAAGACGCCTTCTCGCCCTTCATCAGCCTGGTCGAGACGACGGGGATGAAGGCGCCGGTGGTACCGGCGGACTTTTACGGCGTACTGGGGATCGCCGAGAGCCGCGACCGATCCGGCTGGCTCCAGGTTTCGACCCTCACGCCGGGACCGGCCTACCGGGGAGAAGCCTTTGACCGGAAACTGCGGGCGAGCGGTCTGGCCCGAATGTTCGATCCCGGCCTGTTCGGGCAAAGGCTGGGCGACGCGCTGCTGTCCGGTTTCACTCGAATGGCGCTGATGGTGGGCGGCATGACCCTGGCGGTTGCCTTCATCTACCTTCTGGACTGGCGGTTGACGCTCCTGGGCCTGCTCCCGACGGTCTTCGCGCTGATCTGCACCCTGGGGACCCTCAACCTCCTGGGCCAGCCGCTGGGCATTCCCGCCATCATGGTCACCGTGGTGGTCATCGGCATGGGGTCGGATTACGCCCTCTACCTGGTCCGCTCCCACCAGCGCTACATGGACGAGGATCATCCATCGATGGGCCTGATCCGCCTTTCCGTTTTCCTGTCCTTTGCCACGACCCTCATGGGCTTCGGCGTCCTGGCCTTGTCCGGCCACGCACTCCTGAAGAGCGCGGGCATCGCCCTGGCGCTGGGCATCGGCTATTCCTATGTCGGCGCGGTCACCATCGCGCCGCCGCTGTTGGCGCGACTTTTCAAGCCGGCGAAGTGGCCCGGGGGCAAGACCGCCCCGGGATCGCGCGAACACGGGTCACGGGCGCTGACGCGCTACCGGCACATGGAGGCCTATCCTCGGCTTTTCGCCCGGTTCAAGATTCTGCTCGATCCCATGTTCCCCCGACTGGCCGGCTTCCTGAATTCGCCCCGCCACATCATCGACATCGGCTGCGGCTACGGGGTCCCGGCCGTGTGGCTGCTCTCCCTGTTCCCGCAGGCGCGCGTCTACGGCATCGATCCGGACCCGAAGCGGGTCCGGGTTGCCGCCCGGGCCTTTGCGGGAAGGGGGTTTGCCGAGGCCGGGGGCGCGCCAGACCTGCCCGCATCCGCCCCGGACCGAGTGGACACGGCGCTCATGCTCGACATGATGCACCTCATCTCCGACGACGACGCGATCCTGACGCTTCAGCGCCTTCGGCAGAGGCTCGCGCCGGAAGGAAGGCTGGTCGTCCGGGTGACCGTGCCCTCGGGAAAGCGCATTTCCTGGCTGCGCCGGATCGAAATGGGGCGGCTCGATGCCCTGAAGCTGACGCCCCGTTACCGCTCCGTGGCCCAGATGAAGGCACTGCTGTCCGAAACCGGGTTCAGCGTCGAGCGTATCGAACCGGACGCCGCAGGGCGCGAAGAAATGTGGTTTGTCGGCAGGGCCTGAAATGAAGGCGGATTTCTACAGGTGGCTGATGAAGGTTTCCCGGCGGGGCGGGAACTGGGTATTCGTTGTCTTCGCCTGGTTCATCGCCACGGGCTACTTTCTTTTCTTCCCGTCCCGCGTCGCGGTCAGCGTCCGCTTTTACCGGGCGCTCTTTCCCGCGAAATCCCGGCTTTACGGCCTGTGGTGCGCCTGGCAACAGTATCACCAGTTCACCAGTGTGTTCTTCGACCGTTTCTTGCTCCGGACCGGTGCGGAGATTGCCCAAGCCAGCGAGGGGTTCAATTACCTCGTCGAGTCTGTGGAGAAGGGAAGAGGCGCCGTTGTCCTCATGTCGCACATGGGAAACTGGGAGTTCGCCGCCAATCGGATGCGCCACAAGGGGATCAAGGTCCTTCTGTACGTGGGCAGAAAGCACAAGGAACAGATCGAGCGCATGCAGAAGGAAAGCCTGGCCCGGGACGGCGTCCGGATCGTCGTCGCGGACGAGGAGGGAGGCTCGCCCTTTAACATCGTCGAGGGGATCCGCTTTTTAAGGGAGGGCGGCGTCGTTTCCATGACCGGTGACCGGCTCTGGTCGGCGGAACAGCGGTCCGTGGCCGTCCGGTTTCTCGGTCATGAGGTCCTCCTGCCCGAGAGTCCCCATCTTTTTGCCCTGATTTCCGGCGCCCCGATCATCGTCTTCTTCGTTTTCCGGGAGGGCGGCCGGAAATACCACACCGTCATGTTTCCGCCCTGGGATGTTCGGGCGTCCTCCCGGGCGGACCGAAAGGAGGCCATTCAGGCCTCCGCCCGTCGCTATGCAAGCCTTCTGGAGGAGATGGCCCGCCGGCACCCCTTTGAATGGTATCATTTCGAGCCGTTCCTGGGAAAGAAACTGGACGAGCGGGCAGGGCCGCCTTCGCCTGCTTCGGATTATTTGTAGCGGGTGAAATCCACCCCGCGCAGGCGCCCGCGCTCCTGGAACCATTCCGCTTCCGTGAAGGGCGGCGTTGAAAGTGCCTCGGGATCCTTGTGAACCAGCCGCATGGCTTCTGCCGGGCAATGGCGGATGCAGAGCCCGCAGCCGATGCACCGGTCCGGAACGACCCGGTAGGCATCCCCGCTTTCCTCGATGGCGCCGACCTGGCAGCGCTCGCCGGCGCAGATCCCGCAGCCGATGCAGGCTGCCGGATCGATCTCCGCGCGGTAATGGGCGTTGACCACCTGCTGGGCCGGTATCCTGAAATCGTTGATTGCCCGCAGAACGCCACAGCAGCATTTGCAGCAGTTGCAGATGTAGAACTGCCCGAACTGGACGTTGGCTGTCAGGTGCACCAGGCCCGCCTCCTCGGCCCGGTCCAGCAGCGTGTAGGCCTCTTCCCGGGTGATGACGCGGCCATGGACGGATTTGTCGAAAACGCCGGGGACCGGGGCGACGGCCAGGCAGACGTCCGTGGGCCGGTCACAGGAATGGCCGACGAGCGAGCGCTCCCGCTTGCAGACGCATTCGTTCACGCGAAAGGACTGGCCGTTTTCAATGATCGTGGAAACCCTTTCGTAGGGCAGGGTTTCCTGGCCGAATGGGATGGCCTCCTCCACGGCCAGGGTCTGCATGAGTTGGGGCTTGTTTGCAAAAAACTGGCGGCCGAAAGCCGGCCAGTACCCCTCGACCGCTTCCGCGAATTCCTGGTCCATCCGGTGAAGCTGGAATTCATAGATCCCGAAAACCCAGGGCAGCATTCGAAAGAACCGGGTTCCTTCCAGTTCGATCATCATGACCTGTCCCGCATCCGCCATGCCCGCAAGCAGGTTTTCCAGACCCTCTGCGGGTCGCCCCGTGCGGACGGCGATCTCCCCGGCCGTTTCAAAGGTCAGTCGCAGGTCGCAGAAAAGGCCGGCCTGTTCCGGCGTAAACACACGCATCAACAGCCGGATTTCCACGCCGCTTTCCGTCGCCGGGAAGCCGTTCGGCAGGGTATCCAGCACTTGAGCGAGCCGGTGGTAGATTTCGTCATTCATGGGGAATCCTTACAAGCTCCTTGAGCGTTCATTCGTCGCATACTACCTCCTATTCGGGCGGGAAGCAAAAGATAAATGTACACGGGTCGATACCTGAATTGTCGGACACCGTCAACGCAAGCCGCTTCTGTATTGAATAATCTTTGCAGCGGCGGCGCCTGCCGTCGCGGGAGTGCATCGGTTTCAGAGAGAAAGGCACAGGTTATG
Organism: Syntrophales bacterium; assembly: GCA_034678725.1. GTDB lineage: Bacteria > Desulfobacterota > Syntrophia > Syntrophales > Fen-1087 > JAXDBM01. The sequence goes on from JAXDBM010000068.1 coordinate 23,335, forward strand.
CGTGGCTGATTTGTCCCTGCCGTGGGACGCATCCGGTTGCCGAAATGATCAGCCCGAAGAATTTCTTTGACGTAGTGGATTTCGAAAGAAAGTCATGATATAGGAATTTCATATAAATTGCAGTGTTAAGAATGAGTCCCACCCAAAACCGTGTGTGAGGGCAGTATGGACTGAATGCGAAAACCCCGATTCTCTGTGAGAATACGGGGTTTTCGCATTTGTGGAAGTGTCGAAGGCGGGTTCGTGAAAAACATTCATGAAGAAATCTATAAGCGTCCGAATATGCAGGATTGCATGCGATCCTGGTCCACCGAGACAAACCGATGTGCAGAGGAGGTAAGATCATGAAGCGCCGAATAATCAGAAGGCCAGTCTTTTCCATCATTTTTTCCGCATGCATGTTTGCTCTCCTTGCAACGGGATGCACGCGTCCTCCAACGCCTCCTGCCGTGCAGGTTCCGCCCGCAAAGGAAGCCATTGTGATGGACAAGGCAGGCCTTGCCGGGATTCATCAGGGCAAGGCCGTTGATTGCGCCGCCTGCCACGGCAAAAGCTTGGAAGTGGACGACAATGAAACGATCGTGAATGCGAAGTGCCGAGGATGCCACGGTTCCCTCTCGGATGTGGCCAAAAAGAGCAAAGGGCACATCAATCCCCACAAGTCCCATCTCGGCGAGATCGGCTGCACGGCCTGTCATCACGGGCACACGGCATCCCGGTCCTACTGCCTGGGCTGCCATGCATTCAATATGCCGATCCCGGGCAGCGGCGTTTCCGCGTCTGAGAAAAAGGGACCTGTGAAAATGGATGAGAGCGCCGACTCTACCGATATTGTCGTCGTCGGAGCCGGGGCGGCGGGCTATACGGCGGCGATTTCCGCGCACGACGCCGGCGCGAAGGTCATCCTCCTTGAAAAGCAGCCGATCACCGGAGGCAACAGCATGATTTCGGCGGGAGGGATGAATGCAGCCGGCACCCGGATGCAGCAGGCCAGAGGACTGAAAGACAGTTCCGACGTCATGTTCAAGGACACGATGACCGGCAGCAAGAACATCGCCAATCCGGAGCTGGTGAAGGTATTGGCTGAAAAGTCATCCGCATCAGTCGACTGGCTGACCGCGATCGGGGCCGACATGAGCGATGTGGGGCGGCTGGCCGGGGCGAGTTCGAGCCGAGCCCATCGTCCTTCAGGCGGGGCGGCGGTCGGATCGCATCTCAACCTGGTGCTTCGCAAAAATGCAACCGACCGCAAGATCGATGTCCGGGTGAACAGCAAAGTCCTGCAGGTCCTTCGGGATCGGGAGGGGCGTGTCACGGGAGTGCAGGTGGAGGGCAAACACCGCGGCCTTTATGTCATTCATGCGAAAGCGGTCATTGTCGCCGCGGGCGGTTTCGGAGCCAACGCCGCCATGGTCGAGTCCTACCGGCCCGAGTACAAGGGGATGACGACCTCAAACCAGCCCGGTGCAACCGGCGAGGGCATGAAGTTCGGTGAAGCGGCCGGCGCGCAGCTGATTGACATGAAGGAAATCCAGATTCATCCGACGGTGGCGGCGGGGAGTCGAATCCTCATCACGGAAGGGGTGCGAGGCAATGGGGCAATCCTGGTCAACCAGGAAGGAAAGCGCTTTGTCAATGAGTTGACAACCCGCGATGCGGCATCTGCGGCTATACTGAAACAGCGGGACGGGATGGCCTATCTGATCATCGACGAGGGCATTCGGAAAAGCCTCAGGCAGATCGAGGGTTACTTCCATCTCGACTTGGTAAAAGAGGGGGCCACGCTGAAGGAACTCGCGGGAAAGATCGGCGTTCCCGACGGCGCCCTCGAAGAAACGGTTGCAAAATATAACGCGGCTTTCGACGCCAAGAACGATTCCGAGTTCAAGCGGCCGGATCTGCCCCGGCCGATTCGGAATCCGAAGTTTTACGCGATCGGCGTGCAGCCGGGCATTCATTACACGATGGGCGGCCTGAAAATCGATACGGAGACCCGCGTGATCGGCAAGGACGGCAAACCCATACCGGGACTCTTTGCGGCAGGCGAGGTTACAGGCGGCGTTCACGGTGCGAATCGGCTTGGCGGCAATTCGATTTCCGAGACGATCACATTCGGGCTGATCGCGGGGAACAGTGCGGCGAAGGTCACAATGGAAAAATGACTGAGCATGAAATGATTTCGGGTTCATGAAAGTGAGGGAAAATCAATAGAGCATGGCTTACCTCCCCGCGATGCGGATTCTCCCCGCAATGCGGGGAGGATGGGACGTCATGATAAATATGGGAAATTTTCCGGATGTTCCGGAACTGGCTGAAGAAAATCTTGATCTGTACGGATGTATCAATTGATGTGCGAGAAACGACTTTTCCGGGATTCCATCATGAATACGATGAAGGGCATTGATTATGCATGACGCAAATCAGAATCAGGGTTCCGGAATGCTTCGGAACGGGGCGAAAGGCGTCCGCACGGAGCGTAAAGATAAAGCGAGGCAATTCTTGATCGTGGCGGTGATGCTGACCCTGACCACCGTCATCAATGTCTTCCTCGAATACATCATTCAGCCGTCTTCCCTGGTTTTCGTTTACCTGGTTCCGACGATTGCCGGGGCGATTTATTTCGGGACATGGGCTGCGGTTTTGGCTTTCACCGCCGGCTTCTTCATTTTCAATTTCGGTTTCGTGGAGCCGTATTACACCCTCCACATCTCCAACCCGCAGGATATCTACAATATCACCGTCTATTTCAGCATGGCAGCCCTGATTACCTATCTCATCAACGTCGTCCGCCGTCAGTACGCTTTTCTCAAAAATCGGCTGGACCGGGTTTCCCTGATTGAAGAGATGAGCAGGGATTTTCTCCTGCTCACTCCCATGGAAGAGGGTTTTTCCGCCCAAACCATCACGGAATCACTGCGAACCAGGGTGTTCAATCAATTGGGTCAGCTTGCGATCAAGCATGTCCAGACCATTCTGGGAACACCTTCTTTGATTTATTTCCGGGAAGAAGACGGCACGCTCAAGGTCTGGGCCAAGAGCAGTGTCGCCCTGGAAATAACGGAAAAAGAGAATGCGGCGGCGGCTTGGACTTTGAACCATGGGGAAGTTTCAGGCGCCGGAACCCATACCTGCGAAGACACGCCCTTCTACTTTATTCCGATGAAATCGCTTAAGGATAGCATCGGCGTCCTCGGAATTTTAATCAATTCAAAAGATCTCTTCCCGGAACAGCGCCGCCTTTTGGGAACGATCGCGAACTTGACAACGATGGCGGCCTCCGGATGGATGAATCTGAAATCCAAAGATCTCTGATTTTTCTCTTCCCCTGAAATATTCTAAAGTTCGATCTGAGCGCCCAGTTCGACAACCCGGTTCGGCGGAATGCCGAAATAGGCTGTTGGATTCCCCGCGTTCCTCGACATGAAGGCAAAGACTGCCTTGCGCCAGCGCATCATCTTTGACCGCCCGCCGGTGAGAAGGGTCTCGCGGCCCAGAAAGAAGGTGGTCTTCATCGGTTCGACGACGAGACCATGGAGGGAGAGATCCTTCATGATCTGGGGCACATGGGGCGTCTGCATGTATCCGTAGGTAGCGATGAGGCGGTAGAAACCCTGTCCGAGGCTGTCGAGTTTGATCCGTTCTGCCGGCGGAACACTGGGTGTGTCGGTGGAGCGGATGGAAAGAAGCACGACCTGTTCATGCAGGATGTGATTGTGCTTGACATGATGAAGCAGCGTCGGCGGCGCCCCATCCGAAGACAGGGTCATAAAAACGGCTGTCCCGGGCGCGCGCGGCAGGTTGCGCTTCGATATGTCCGAAATAAATATCTCCATGGGCAGTCTCACGCCTGTAAGCATTCGTGCAAGTTCACCGCGGCCTTTTCGCCAGGTGGTCATGGCGATGGCGATGATGGACGCGATCGCGAGGGGAAACCATCCCCCGTCGGCGATCTTAAAGAGATTGCCGCCGATGAAGGCAATGTCAAAAGCGATAAATAGCGAAACGAGGGGTATGGCCTTCCACAGGGGCCACTGCCAATGAAGAATCAGCACCAGAAAATAGAGCAGCGACGTGATGATCATGGTTCCCGTGACGGCAATGCCGTACGCCCCCGCCAGTCCGCTCGATTCCTTGAAGCCGATGACCACGCCGAGGCAGGCGATCATGAGCGCATAGTTGACGAAGGGAATGTAGATCTGGCCCTGCATGTCGCTGGAGGTATGGACGATGTGTATGCGGGGGCAGAGACCCAGTTGCACCGCCTGCTGAGTCAGGGAAAAGGCGCCCGAGATCAGTGCCTGGGAGGCGATGATGGTTGCGGCGGTCGAGAGCCCGACCATGGGGTACAAGAGAAATCTGGGTACGATCCCGTAGAAGGGATTGACGTTCATTTCCGGATGCCCGATCAGCAGGGCGCCCTGACCGAAGTAATTGCACAGCAGGGCGGGGCAGGCAAATCCAAGCCAGGAGAGGCGAATGGCGTTCCTGCCGAAGTGCCCGAGATCGGCGTACAGGGCTTCGCATCCCGTTATGCAGAGAACCACCGAACCGAGGACGACAATGCCGTGGGTGCCGTTGCGCATGAAGAAATCAATGGCATGAACAGGATTCAAGGCGCGAAGGACCCTCGGTTCGGGCAGGATTTGAATCAGGCCGAAGAGGGCGATGGAAACGAACCAGACCACCATGATGGGACCGAACAACCGGCCGATGTTCTCAGTGCCCCGGTGCTGAATGAGGAAGAGAAGGACGAGGATAACGCAGGTCACGGGCATGATGAAGGGGGACGCTGCGCGCGTGGCCACTTCCAGTCCTTCGATGGCCGAAAGGACGGATATCGCCGGCGTGATGACCCCGTCCCCGTAAAGGAGACCGGCGCCGAGAACGCCGGAAAGCATGAGCGTCGTTTGAAGACCGGCGGGAAGCGTCTTCCCGGAGGCGGACAGAAGGCCGAGAAGGGCGAAGATGCCTCCCTCGCCGCGATTGTCGGCCCGCAGGATGAAATTCACGTACTTGATGCCGACCACGACGGTCATCGACCAGAAGACCAAGGAAAGGACGCCCAGGATGTTGGCCGGGTCGGGAGGAATGGCATGTTTTCCGTGAAAGCATTCCTTGATGGCGTAAAGGGGGCTGGTCCCGATATCGCCGAAGACGACGCCGATCGATCCGAAGGCAAGAAGAAAGAGCTTTTTGTCGAATCCACGTGAAGGGGGGATTTCATTGGACGGCGTGGAGTGTGCGTTGGCGGGACCCGATGACGATGACATAAAAACCTCCGCAGCAAGATTCAGGGAGGAAGAATCTCCAGAATCGCTCCGGTCGGTTCTCCTCATCGAAGCCTACGAAGTTAGCTGAAGGGCTCGGGCCGAAGAGAATACCCTACGCCTGGCGGCGATGCGCCCCAAGAAAATGGGTCCTCCGCTCCTGAAAATCAGGATTAGGCTTTTATTTAAGAAATCTAATATCTTTTTTGCGGCCTGTCAATAGTGCTTGCAACAAAATGATTACTTTATCGCCATGTCAGGGAGCATCGAAGAAAAGCTGGAAAAACCAAAGCGGTGCAGCCGTCTTTACACATGCTGTAAAGTGAAATAAGTTCTGGGTCGTTAAGCGATCCTTCGAGAATTGTGCTGGAGCACTTTTCGATTTGTGGTAAGATAGGAAAAGTTGAAAACAGGAGAACGGAGGAACTGAATCATGGCCAGATCGAAATTCAGTTTTGAAAAGCGCCAGAAGGAAAAGGCGCGGCAGCAGAAACAACTGGAGAAAGCCGCCCGCAAGAAAGAGGCCAAGCTGCGGAAGGCCGGGATGGACCCGGAGGACCAGGTCGAGGGGACGGACCATGCCGGTGGGGAAGCCGATGCCCAGCCCGTCGCGGAAGCGGAAGAGACACAGCAGTGATTCAGAAACCAAGCGCGGCTTCAGGGACTGCGGATGACGGATTGGGTACGGAGAGAATCGTGAAGGAAAAGAGAATCCGGGATGGCGACATTGTCCTGGCGCAGGTGATGAACCCCGAGGATGCCAATCCCGCCGGAAATGTCCATGGCGGGGTGATCATGAAGCTCATCGACACGGCAGGAGGGGTTGCGGCCATTCGCCATGCAAGATGCAATGTCGTCACGGCATCCGTCGACCGGCTGGACTTCTTCCACCCCGTTTTTATCGGGGATTTGGTGATCCTGCGGGCCAGCGTGAACTTTGTAGGCAGGACCTCGATGGAGGTGGGCGTCCGCGTGGAGTCCGAAGATCCGCGGACCGGCGGAAGGCGCCACACGTCGACGGCCTATCTGACCTATGTGGCACTCGACGGAAACAGTCGTCCGCTGCCTTTGCCTCCCCTCGTACCGGAGACGGACGATGAGAAGCGGCGGAACCGCGAGGCCGAAGCCAGACGGAAAACGCGACTGGCCGAGAAAACAAAAGAAAAGGAATGTTCGGGTGCATGAGATGTTTCTACGGCGCAACCGCAACCGCCGTCCGGGAGCTTGCGAATGAACATTCAGATCGTGGAAGCCTTCTGGCGAAACGAAGAACACGGGGAATACAGTGCGCGCTACTCGGCCAAGCCGTTCTGGGCGGGCTTTGGAGATGCCTGGTGCTGGGAGAACGATGCGACGCCGATCGGGATCACCCTGGCGACGGTTGACGAGAAGGATGCACTGGTCGAGCAATTCAAGCAATTCCGGGAGAAAGCCGATCCCGGGATCATGATCCTTGGCGCTCACGGGCGGGACCCGGAACGGGGTCACCGGCACATGCTGCTTCGAGACAACCGGGGAAAGGTCGTCCCGCTCGGCTGGGAGGACCTGATCTCCATGCTCGAAATGGCGGGCAGTGCCGCCCTTCATGACAAGGTCCTGGTCCTGGATTCCTGCAGTTTCTGCGCCAACGGCAGGGCGGCCCGAAGGTTCGTGCGGATGACCCGGATCGGGCTTCTTTGCGGCTACAAGCGCGACATCACACCCATCGATTCCATGGTCTTCGAACTGGCCTTCGTGAACTATCTGCTCTGGGAGTGGTATCGCGGGGACCGCAGCTTTCAGCCGGATTTTCTGAAGCGGAGGAACCATCCCTGCGGGGCTGACTTCGTCGGCATGTACAAGGGACTGGCAAGGGAAATGGGATTTCGGATGTGGCGCTGGAACGGTGAAAAAGTCGAGGAGATCACGGCATCGGGATTGGGAAAGACGGCGGGTCGCATTTCGCGTCGCGGATCCGTGCGATGATCCGGGATAGGGATGCCAAAACCGCGGATCAGTAAAAGAAAGCGAAGAGGAACAGCAGGATCGCAACGGCATGCGCGGCATAAACGCCGAATTTGTGCCGGTGGTAGAATTCATCCGCTTTTTGGATGCGTTTGAGCCCGCCCAGCAGCCGTCGGATTCGCGCAAGCATGGGGTACTTGTAATTGTCCGACTTGAAATTTTTCTGAAACGCGCACATGGGGTAGATTGCATAGACATCGGCCGTCAGCGGCCGAAAGAGGGTGTCGTTGACGATGCCCTGCCAGGGCTCATAGGCCAATGTCTCGGCATAGTGCCTGTTCAGGGCGTAGGCATGGGTCAGGCTCTGGTAACAGACTTCCAGTACGCAGGGATGGGTCGTCTTGCGGCTGGAGCGAACCAAAGCGCCGAGGAGCAGAACTTTCCATTCCGGATGCTGTCCCAGGAATTCCGTGCAACGCTTCAATCTGTCTGAATCGAATCGGTCAAACTCCACATCGTCTTCGAACACCAGGATATTTCTCGCGCCGGCCTCCAGGCCTTTGCGGAGGCATGACATGTGGGAATCATATGCGCCCTCCTCCATGTTGTTCGGATGACGTTCACCCAGCACGAACTCGACTCTGTCGGCAAGGCCCACTTTTGAAAATTCCCGAAGCGCCGACCGGCGGCGGTCTTCGCGCTCTCGCAGAGAGACGCAGTAGAAGCGATCAAAAAAGTCCCAGCCGACAGCTTCTTCCTTTTCGCGATCATCCGGGAATCGCCTTTTTCCCTCAGGCATCTGACACTCCTGGACGACATCTGCCTGCAATGAACCGATTCGAGAAAACGTAAAAGGGCGGAAGTTTCTGGAATGAAATATGACCCAAAAGAGGCACGATCGCGCAACCGCATTCCACCATTGACTGTTCTCGGAGCGGGAATTGCGTGGCGGATTCAAATGGACCGCAAATACATCATGACCGGTTCCGCAGCACGCGCTCGTCTTCCGCATCGAGATCGATGCCGCAGTGCGGGCAGGATTTCATCCTGTTCGATATGGACAAAGGGGACCCGGCCAGCATGGCGCGAATACCCCAGGGGGCCCTGCACACCGGACAGCGGATGGCGAAACAGGCATAGCCGAGGGTCACGATAAAAATGCCGAATCCCCAGAATCCGACGATGACGAATGCGGGAAACACGACACTGAACAGAAACCCCAGGACAAAGAGCGCGAGCGAGAAATAGACCAGGATGGCAACGGATCGTTTCTTTTTGTTCAGCGCGTCTCGTGCGGTCATCGCTTTTCCTCAGTCGAAAACCCCATCCTTCTCCACGGGGATCGTTGCATGATGAATCGGTCCAGATTCGGCATGCATAAAGTCCTTCACCGCTTCCCGGCGCTTTGCGAAGACCGCGGGCTCGGTCGGCGCCGGCGGCAGATTTTCACGGCAGGCGCATCGGTTCACAATTTGTCGACCGCCGTCCTGGCAAGATTCGTGATGGCTTCTTCAGTGAGCTCGTACCCCTCGCTGCCGCTTGACTGAAAGTGGAAGATATAGCGCTTCTTCAAGACATGGAGCGCCTTCTCATAAAAAAAAGCCCCCTCTCCGACCCCCGCCACCTGCTTCACCGGCCTGCCGCTTTCCTTGAAGCGATCCCTCATGCCGTTGAACAGAAACTCGGGGTCGTTGACAGAGTCCAGCGACAGAATGAGGCTGGTAAATTTCTTGGCGTCAATCGTTTCGAAGGTGCAGGCATACTCCTGCGGCGACGGATCTTTGACTTTCTGTTTGATGACCGCCTCGACCTCGTCCTTGGTCAAAATGTTGCAGGGGTTCTTCGGATCAAAGACGATCTTCTTTTCCCCTGTCTTGTCCGCTGAACCGGACCGGCCGGTATCGCAGCCGAGCGCAACCAACAATGCGAGCGTGGCGATGACAGACAGCCCAAACCACAGGATTCCCGTTCGTTTCATTTTCCCCCCACGGCGGATGAATGTTCCTATCTCCATTACCACAAATTCGGACAGAGTGCCGCCCTTTTTCATCTGCCGTAACGGCGGCTTTGCCGGCCCCTTTTGTTCCCGCAGGCGTCTAACCCGGAAAATCGGCAATTTCCGCCCGGATCTCTTTTCGCAACCGGACCGGTTTCGCCTCTTTTTTTCGCAGGCGGAGATTGATCATTTCAACCGAAACGGAAAATGCCATGGCGAAGTAGATGTAGCCCTTCGGAACGTGCACGTCAAAACCCTCGACGATCAGGGTGACGCCGACAAGGATCAGAAAGGACAGCGCCAGGATTTTGATCGTCGGATGGGCATCCACGAAGTCGGAAATCGGCCTGGCGGCGAACAGCATGACCACGACAGCCAGGACGATTGCGATGGCCATGATCGAAATGTGCTGTGCGAGTCCGACGGCCGTAATGACGGAATCGAGCGAAAAGACAATATCGATCACGGCAATTTGAAAAAGCACCGCCGCCAGGGTCGCGTGTTTCAGGGCGGGTTTGCTTTCCTCGATCCCTTCCAGGCTGCTGTGAATTTCATGTGTCGCCTTGGCCAGCAGGAACATCCCGCCTCCGATTAAAATGATGTCACGCCCGGATATCTCGATTCCCAGGACTGAAAACCAGGGTTGGGTCAAGTTGGCCACCCAGACAATGGAAAACAGAAGCGCCAGCCGGGTGAGCATGGCCAGCAGGAGTCCCGTTCTGCGGGCAAAATTCCTTTTCTCGGGGGGAAGGCGTCCCACGAGAATGGAAATGAAGATGATGTTGTCGATGCCGAGGACGATCTCGAGGCTTGTCAGGGTTGCGAGGGCAACCCATCCTTCCGGACTGGCAATCCAGGAAAACATGGTCATTCTCCGTGCAATGGGTTGGGAATCACGCTTCGTGAAAGGGGTATAGGAAAAACGTCTTTGTGTGTCAACGGAAAAGGAGATGGAGGCGATTTGGATGCGGAAGATGCCCGGGCGGGTCCCGTCCAGAATCCACCGCGTGAGACTGCGTGATCTTCTTGCCGAAATCGGTTGCTGCCGCGCAGGGCGGCGGGCGGGGGAAAGATCGGGTTCCGTGGAGTATGTACATTCCCGAAGCGCGGAGCGCCCCGGGAACAGGGAAATCCGTTTCTACAAGGCTGCTCCGGAACGGCGATGCCCGGATTCCGAAGCTGGAAAGATCAGCATCGATTAATCTTTCTCACGCCGACAGGGCTTTCTTGCACAGCTCCGTGATGAACACGGCGTCCATGCCGCTATCCCGGCTCAGTTTGCGAAGGTTCAGGTAGCACATGGGGCAGAGAAACACCATGGCCTCGGCCCCGGCTCTTTTCGCGTCGTCGATGTTCCACTTCTTCACCTCGGCTGCGCGGTCCTTGTCGCGGGCCATCAGCGGGGCGCCGCAGCACAGCGCGTTGGTCCTCTCATACTTGCGGGAAGGCCTCTCCACGCCGAGGAGCTCGAAGAGCTTGTCGAGATAGATGTCCTTCCCCTGCGTGTACCGGGAGGCGCAGGGAGACTGGTAAGCGACCTTGAGGGGCGTTTTCCGGATCTGGTCTTTTCGCTTCAGCATTTCCCGGTAGAGGTATTCGAAGATGTGGATCGGCCGGAAGGGGACTTTGAGACCGTACTCCCGGGCCAGGGTGGTGAGCAGGGTGTAGCAGTCGTCGTGGAAGCAGACGACCTCCTTCGCGCCGAGGGCGGCGAGGTTGTCGATGAATCGCTCAGCTTCCTTCCGGACCGGACTCGGTCTGCCGAGATGGATGTATCCCACGGTGCAGAAATAGTCGGCGCCCTCCACGATCGTCAGATCCTCGAAAAGGGGGTTGTCCAGGAGTTCACGAACCATGTCCCCGACGATGCAGAGGTTCAGAACGGGCGCCCCCTCCTTGCCCTTTTTGACCACGGTCGGCAGGCTGTGGAGCTTGGCGAAGTTCTGCATGGCCTGCTCGGGAATTTTCAGCGCGCCCGTCTTTTCCTGGCGCTCGTTCAGCAGATCGAAGGGATTGGCCCGGGTGGGGCAAACCAGGTTGCAGGACGCGCAGGTGACGCAGGACCCCACGATGGGAGGCGTTCCCCCCGCGACCAGTTCCTTCATCTCCCCCTGAGCCCGCTTCAGATCGTAGCCGACATATGGACAGAACTCCAGGCATTTCCCGCAGAAATCGCATCTTTCGGCATGAAACATCGTTATCCTCCTCGGTGATATTTTTGGGGACGGCCTGCGCCGTTTTCATCCTGGCCAGGCCCGCGCATTCCACTCGACGATGTAAGAAAATTCCGGGTGTCGTCTATTTGAAATTCACGGAAATCTCGACGGGTCCCTTCGGATCGAGTCCGACGTAGCGCGCCCGGACGACGGTGCCGGGCGCCGTCGGCGTCAGTTTCGTGATCGTGCCGAGCGACAGGAGATCCCCTTTCTTGAGCCGGATTCCGTCCGCCTTCAGGGAATCGCGAATCCACAGCACGACGTTGATCGGGTGATCCATGAGGCTGCTCCCGGGCGCCTCGACCAGCAGGATTCCCCCCTTGTCGTAAATCTGGCACTTGAAGTTCTTCAGGCGGTCCATCCATTCCGGCGTTGCCTGAACGGGGATCGGCTCGCCGACAATGCCGTAGCGGGCGGCCACATTGACGGCGGCGAGCATGGGGCCGTTGACCTTGACGTCTTTTGCGTAGACGAGATCGGGAAGCTCGATGAAGGGAATTGCCGCGTCGATTCCCTTCAGGGCATCCATGGGGGTCGCCGCCCCGTTGATGGCTTCATCTCCCACGCGCAGGATCAGGTCCCCCTCGTAGAGGGGCCGCGCCCCGAAGGCGGCCTCGATCGTCGCGCCCGATTTCATCAGCATCTTCTCCATCAGCGTTCCGCGGACGGGAGCACTGACGCCAAAAGCCTTCTGTACGTTCGGATTCGTGAGCCCGGCCTTGTAGCCCACCACTTTTCCGAAGGTCGGCATGATGGCCTTGTTGTATTCCGCCTGGATTTTCATGGCCTGATCCAGTGTCGGCGCCGGATCGATGGCCGGGGCGGGACTTTTCTTGAGATAAAACTCGGTCAGCTTCACCCCTTGACCGGCAACAAACATTCCCTGGCACGCGGCCAGCACAAAAACGAAGCCCAATAGTGCCGCAACTGAAAGTGTCGCTCTTCTCATGGCCATCCCTCCTGATGGTTGCTTCTGCGGATCCCTCCGATCCGGTCTCAAATTCTCTCAGATTTTTTCGGCCCTGTTTCGGGATTGATTCGGCCTGGAGATGATTCTCATATTTTCCTGACCTGAAAATTTCCCCGGAAAATGCAGCAGGTGCTCCCGTCCGCGCCCTTCAGCTCAAATTCCCTGACGAAGTCCGCCTTGCCGGCCTGGTCAGCCGTCTGTCTGAGAGCTTCCACCTCGGCCGGCATCATGGATGCCTCGATGATGACATCGGTCATGGCGGGCCGCTTGTAGGCGATGGAAGCTTCCTTCAGAATGGGGTAGTATTTCTTCAGGTCGAAGCAGGAGCAGAAGAGCGCGCCGCCGGTAAAGTCGCCCAGTGAGAAGAGCGAACCGGCGTAGACCATACCGATGTGGTTCAGGTTCGGATCTTTCGGCAGACGGACCCGGACATTTCCGGGATCGAACGCCTCGATCGTCACCCCCATTTTGTTCGTAATGCTGATGATGTTTTCCAGTGCAGCGACGATTTCCTTCTTCGACGCATCCATTGTCATCTCGGCCTCCTTTCCAGGCAAGGTGCGCATTCACGCAGCCCTAGCCGTCATGATGCAACACACGGCGGCCGGCGGCTTTCAACAGTCGGAAAGCCCCTCGCGGCGGCTTCAAACCGGCCGTGCATTCTTCTTTCAGGCTCTCTCGAAGATCGTGGCCGGCGCCATCCCGCCGCCGGTGCAGAGCGAGACCAGGGCGTGGCGCGCCTTGCGTCGCCCGAGTTCGTGGATGGCCGTCACGGACAGGCGGCACCCCGAGTTTCCCACCGGATGGCCGAGGGCCAGTGCGCCTCCGTTCACGTTCAATTTCGCCGGGTCGGCCCTGAGTTCCTTGACCCAGGCGAGGGGGATCGGCGCAAAGGCCTCGTTGATTTCGAAAATGTCGATATCCTCCATCTTCAGCCCGGCCCGGTCCAGGACTTTCGGCGTCGCGTAAATGGGCCCCGTGAGCATGATCTGCGGTTCCGATCCGATCACGGCGTTGGCCACGATCCGGGCGAGGGGTTCGATTCGAAGCTCCTTCATTCTCTTTTCCCCCATCAGGACCACGGCGGATGAGCCGTCGGTAATGGTGCTGGAAATCCCCACGGTGATCCACTTTGTGTTTGGAAGGATTTTGAGCGCATTGAGGGTCTCGTGACTCGTCTCCGGGCGGATTGTCTCGTCGGTATCCCGGACGATCCCGTTCCCTTCCTTGTCGAGCCCCTTCATCGGCAGGATTTCTTTCTTGAAATGGCCGTCGACCGTGGCCTTTTGCGCCTTCTGATGGCTTTCGATGGCAAAGTCCTGGCATTCCTCCCGGGTGATCCCCCAGCGGTCGGCGATCATCTGGGCAGCCACGATCTGGTCCGCCCGGCCGTATTTGCCCGTGTACCATTTCCCGAAGGGATTCCCCATCGGCTTCCCGGTATAGAGGGTTCCGTTGAGGTCCGAGAACATGGTGTACTTCGACATCAACTCGCAGCCGCTGGCCATGACGATATCCATCGTGCCCGAAGCGATCATGCCGTAGGCCAGTTGAATGGCCGTCAGGCTGCTTCCGCATTGGCGGTTGACCGACACCCCCGGAACGGAGATGGGGAATTTCGAGGCCAGCACCCCCGAGCGTGCGAGGGTGAAACCCTGCTCCCCGACCTGATAGACCGTCCCTCCGATGACGTCCTCCACCAGCGCGGGGTCCAGATCGATCCGCCGGAC
>JAXDBM010000069.1:0-10485 GCA_034678725.1 Syntrophales bacterium
ACCCCTGCAAATCGGCCGGTCTGGTGGAGTACCGGCATTTCGGAGAGACCATCGACAGCCGGATCCGCTGCGAATGTGTCGGCTGCCCGCCCGATCAACATCCGGCGGAATGGTTCTGCGCCTGGCGGTACACCATTTCATAGAGTCTCCGTCGCTTAATGGAATCGTCAATATAGCGGGTGACACGTGCCGGCCAGTCAAGGATTGACTGACAAGGCGGAATGAAACGAAGGGAGTCTCCCTTTCAAGGCCGATGCGCAATCGAAGGCAAAGCGCTTTCTCCGGATACTTCCGCTGAAAACAGGGGGAGCGGCTGCAATGGACCGAGTGAAAAAGCGATGATATCCGGTTTCAGGCATGTTTACGGTCCTGTTCCTTCACAGCGCCTGGGACACTCTCTGGGGATTGATCTCGTACCGTACAAGACCTGTACCTACGACTGTGTCTACTGCCATCTGGGGCGCACGACGAACAAGACCGTCTCTCGGGCAGACTATGTGGAGATCGAAAAGGTTCTCGAGGAGATGGACCGAAAACTCCGTGCCGGTCCTGCACCTGACTATATCAGCCTGGCGGGCTCCGGAGAACCGACATTGAATCTCCGCATCGGCGATCTCATCGGCCGGATCAAAGAACGGACCCGGATCCCGGTCGCCGTCTTCACCAATGGTTCGCTGTTGTGGAAGCCGGAAGTCCGGGATGCCCTGATGGAGGCGGACTTGGTGATCCCGTCCCTGGATGCAGGCACCGAACGACTGTTCCACCACGTGAGTCGTCCGCATGGAGATATCCCGTTCGAAGCAATGATTCGAGGACTTGCCGAATTCACGGAAAAATTTCCGAAATCCGTATGGCTGGAGGTTTTCCTCCTCGCCGGGATCACGGGCATCCCTGCGGAGGTGGAGTCAATCGCCGCACTGGCAAGGTGGATTCGCCCGGAACGGGTCCAGCTCAACACCGTCCGGCGACCGCCGGCTGAGGATTACGCATATGCGCTTTCACGGGAACAGATGCTCGCCCTCAGGGATCTCTTCCCGGGACCGGTTGACATCTTGGGCGAGGAAAAACGGAACGGCAGGCGCGCCGCCGGATTCCCGGTCGGGCAGGAAGACATCCGCGCGCTGCTCGCAAGGCGGCCTTGCACCGCCGAGGATATCGCAGACGCCTACGGCCTCCATGTGACGGAGGCAATCAAGGGGCTCGAGGCTCTGATTTCAGCCGGGCAGGTGAAAACGATGCTCACCGACGGTCGCCGCTATTATGTAGCGAGCGCGGCAAAAGTTCAAAGGGGTTTGTGAGGGGGAAGGAACCGCGGCGAGCCGGTTGCCGGTGCGGAAGCAGTCCCGAGTACAGGGAGCATCGAAAGGACGGATCATGAAGGAAAAGAATTTCCCAAGCGGGATGTGGAAGCAGCCCGCCCGGCAGAACTCCGTTGCGACCGAAGAGGAGTTCAACCGGATGCTCGCGTCCATTCGGGAACGGCCGTCCGCCGCCTGCACCGGCTTCTGGTTCAACCTCATGGAATACCGGGGGAACCAGTTCCTTCAGGGAGAGATCGTCAATGCGGCCTCCCAGGACCGGGAATTGCGTCACGTGGCTGCGTTGGTGGAGGGTGTCCGGCCGGAAGACATCGAAGGGTTCTGGCCCGAGATTGAAGGATATCCCGTCGAAAAATGGGAGGAGGCTCTGCTGGCATCCTACCTGTCCCGTCAGGGAAGCAATGACCTTGAACTGATCGTACCGGAGAGAAACCGGGGGAGGTCAGTCCCCCGGGGAAGATTTGACGAGAGCCCCGAGTTCGAGACATACAGGAAATTCATCTACCCCGCCGTCATCAATGCCTTTGAAACGATCGAAGCGCACCTCGATGTGCGCAAGGCGTGCCTCTGATCCGAGCATCTTTGCGGGGCCGGTCGGGTCTCGGCGGAATGCACGGAACATCTGATCGACATGGGCTGCGGCAGCGGCGACCTGCTCGCCGCCATCCGGTCCGCCTGGGAAGAGAAAAGTTCCGGAAGGAACTGGGAGGGGTGCGGGTGCGGCAACCTGGTCGAAACCGGCCGCATCCGTATGGCAGAAATCGAATGTTGCGGGATCGACATCAATCCCGACAATATCGAGGCCGCCTTGGAAAAGAATATCCCCGGCCTGCTCCTCGGCGACGCGGAGGATATCGAGACCCTTCTGCCGCCGGAGATGATGTTCGAAGTTGTCATCTTCTGCGGGCTCCTGAACCGCCAGGTGACAACTCGCGAGAAAGCCTTGAGAATCCTGATGAAGACCCTGCCGCAGCTGCGGAGCAACGGCCATATCATCGTGACCGGCTACACCTCCTGCCACTTCAGCGCCGCGGACCTCGCCGGTATGGGCATGACGGTGCTTCGAAAAAGCATTCCGGAAAATATTTTCAAGGATTATCAGAACTATTCCCTGCGGCAGCTTTACGCGGCCAGGAAAATGTGAGAGAATACGTAATGCAAGATCAGGAGATCGCCTATCGCCCCATCGGCGTCATCCACTCCCCATTCCGGGATACAGCGAACATGCCCATCCAGCCCGCTGGCGCCAGGGGTATTGCGGGAACCGTGGTGCTGGATGAATGCTACCGCGAAGGGCTAAAAGACCTAGACGGCTTTTCCCACATCATCCTCATTTACCACTTTCACCTCTCCCGGGGGCATTCCCTGCTGGTGAAACCCTTCCTGGACGACGCGATGCGGGGCGTTTTCGCCACCCGGGCCCCGCGGCGGCCCAACCCGATCGGCCTGTCGGTGGTCCGGCTCGTCCGTGTCGAGGGAACAATGCTGTTCATCGAGGACGTTGACATCGTGGACGGAACGCCGCTGCTGGACCTCAAGCCTTATGTCCCGCTTTTTGACGGACGGCAGGATGTGAAGACCGGGTGGCTCGCGGACCGTGGGGAAGGTGTTTTCGACACTCGGGCGGATGATCGTTTTAAATCATGAGGAAGTTGTGCGCCATTGGCAAGCATCTTTTCGTTATCGTTTTTCCCGGTGATATCCCGGAGGCCCGTTCTTACCCCAAATCAGGAATATGCAAGGCATTTAAATACAAACCAAGGAGGTTTTCATGTTTCACGAAGAGAGATGCGATTTTTGCGGAGACTGCCTGGCCCGGTGCCACTACCTTCCCTTTGACAACGTAAGCGGCGGCGAGGCGTTCAAAAAGCTGGTCCAGGGCGAGAAGGTGGACTGGCTCTATGACTGCGTCACCTGCATCGCCTGCAACGAGTACTGCCCAAAGGACGCCCGGCCCTTCGACCTGATCCTGAAAAGGATGGAAGAGGCCGGCAACTTCACCGATCCGGCCCTGAAAGCGCAGATGGCGGACCGCTTCAAGGCGGAGGGGGAACCGAAAGCCGTGCCGAAGGCGGACCGCGCCATGTCTCTGTGCGTCATGGAGGGCAGCATGCCCTGGGCGATTCAGGGAAAGCTTTTCGAGGGTCTTCCGCTCCTCAAGGGCCGCCACTACTTCTGCAACGTCCTGTTCGCCCACATGGGGGACGAATCGATCATGCGGGACCGTCTCCAGGGTCTGGTGGACAACCTGGCCAAATCCGGGGCCAAGGAAATCGTCGTGGTCCACGACGATTGTTACGCCCTGCTCAAGGGTATGGCGCCGGAATACGGGATCAACCTGCCCTTCCGGCCCATCCCGATCTTCGAACACCTGCGGGACTACCTGAAAGCGCACCCGGAAGAGATTCGGAAACTGAATATGAAAGTGGCCTACCAGCGCCCCTGCGCCTCCCGCTACACCCCGGAAAAAGACCCCCTGCTCGACGAGATCTTCGCAATGATCGGCGCGGAGCGGGTCAAGCGGCAGTACGACGGCGTCAGCGCCATCTGCTGCGGCGTCGAACTGGCGGGGCCGAACCTGAAGCTCTTCCCGCGGGGGAAAAATTTCGCGCCTTTCCAGGAAAAGAACATCTCCGATGCAAAGGATTCGGGCGCGGAAGCCATGGTTTACCTCTGCCCCATGTGCTACCGGACGCTGGGCAAGAAGGTCAAGGCGGCGGGAATGGCCAACCTCATGATCAGCGACCTCTGCCGCCTGGCCATCGGCGAGGCGCTTCCGGAAGACAAACCGCTTTGAGGGCGGGCGGCGAAAAAACCGCGAACCGAAAAACAATCCCATAAGGAGAGCATCATGAAAACACCCGTTCGAATCAACGAGCTCGACAAGGTCGAAATTCTGACCCTGCAAGATAACTATATCGAAGTGACCGCCATGGACAACAACGCCGTCGTCAACCGGGCGCTGGCGATCCGGGACGGCGTCTTCCGCGTTTCCGTCCTGGCGGAGCACGGTTACGCGGCGGTCGTGAAAACCACGGGAAGCGGCCGGACCAGAACGCTCCTGTTCGACTTCGGCTTCTCCGAGGATGGAGCGGCCTACAACGCAAAGACGCTGGGCGTGGACATGACCCAGGTGGAGGCGGTGGCCCTCTCCCACGGCCACAGCGACCACACGGGGGGCATGGAGAAGCTGACCGCAATGATCGGGAAAAAGGAAATCCCCCTGATCCTCCACCCGGCGGTCTTCAAATCCCCCCGCTATCTCAAGTACGGCGAGAGCATCAAAATCCACTTTCCCCAATTCACGCGGGAAAAGGCGGAGCAGGCCGGGCTGCGCGTGGTGGAGTCGCGAGAGCCCTACCCCCTGCTGGACGGCGACGTCCTCTTTCTGGGCGAGGTCCCCCGCAGGACGGATTTCGAAAAGGGCTTCCCCGTTGCCCATTTTCAGGAAAACGGCGTCGAGGCATGGGACCCCATCGAAGACGACACGTCCGTTGTCATGAACCTCAAGGGCAAGGGGCTGGTGATCCTGTCCGGGTGCGCCCATTCGGGCATTGTCAACACGGTTCTCCATGCCATCGATGTGACCGGCGTGAAGCAGGTCCACGCCGTCATGGGCGGCTTCCATCTGTCGGGCCCCCTTTTCGAGCCCATCATCGACCGGACCACGGAAGCGCTGAAGAAGCTCAACCCGGCCTACATCATCCCGACGCACTGCACGGGGCGGAAGGCAATATCCCACATCGAAAAGGAAATGGGGAAGAGTTTTATCCTCAATATGGCCGGCACGAAGCTGAGCTTCGCCGCCTGAATATTGCGCCGGCAACCATCGGACAATGATTTTGGGCCGGTCGGCAAAGGCCCTGCGGGTCATCGGTCGAAAGGATCAAGAAGGATCATCGATCACAACAGGGAGAAAGGAGGAATTTGTGTATGGCTGAAGAAATCAAGGCCGGGTGCGCCCGGCCGACCGGCGGCCCGGTCGGGGAGCCGGTGAAGATCGAGGAGGAGAAACAACCCATCATCAAGGAGGTCAAGGCCATGATCACAGTCGGGAAGAAGGCACCGGACTTTACGGCGCCGGCGTACCATCAGGGCAAGTTCGTTTCCGTGCAGCTCTCTGAGTTCCTGGGGAAATGGGTGGTGCTGTGCTTCTACCCGGGAGACTTCACCTTCGTATGAGCAACGGAGATTTCGGCGGTCGCCGAAAAATACGAAGACTACAAGAAGCTCGGCGTGGAGGTCCTTTCCATGAGCGTGGACAGCGTTTTCGTCCACAAGATGTGGAACGACCACGAGCTGTCCAAGATGGTGAAGGGGGGAGTCCCCTTTCCCATGCTCTCCGACGGCGGGGGCAAGGTCGGCGCCATTTACGGCGTGTACCTGGAGGATGCGGGCGTCGAGGCGCGGGGGCGCTTTCTCATCGATCCGGACGGCGTGGTCCAGGGGTTCGAGGTCCTGACGCCGCCGGTGGGCCGGAACATCAGGGAGACCTTCCGGCAGATCCAGGCCTTCCAGCACGTCCGGAACAGCAAGGGGACCGAGGCCACCCCCTCGGGATGGAAACCGGGCAAGCTCACGTTGAAACCGGGACCGGACCTCGTCGGCAAGGTCTGGGAAGTCTGGAAAACCAGCATGGCCTTCGATTGATCCAATTCGTTGCGAAGCTTCTACCGTCCCCGGGCGGATCGCCTTCAGTCCGTCCGGGGAAGCGGTATTAAAAAAATCTGACGATTTTTAATCTTGGACAATGCCGCGAAGAACGCTCAAGGCGCTGTGCGGGAATGGCTGCTCCGATTGATACTAAGTGGAATCCCCGAGCGTTCTTTTCGGGAACGCACGACCCTCTCGCCCCCTGAACGACCGAGAATCAGTGAAAAGCACCGCCACGGGACAAGAGCATCCGTTCTGATCGCACCGCACCGCCGGATTTTCCGGTAGCCGGACCCGGTCTTTCTCGAACAGCCGAGTCCGGCGGCGTCGATCTTCCGAGAAAAAGCAATGGACACCCATGCCAACGTTTAAAGAAGATTCCATGAACGCATCCTCAACGCCTGTAGTGATCCGAATAGAACTGAGGGCGCATGCGCCCTTTACGGCGCTGGGCACATTGTCCGGCATCCTGATCATGATCGCTCTGATCATCGGAGAGGCGCCCCGGTCACTGTCATCACAACTTTTCTGGATATTTCATCCACTGCACGTCCTCTTGAGCGCAATGGTTACGGCCGCCATGTTCCGGATTCACGGCGGAAGGGGATTCCGGCGTACACTCTGGGTTGGCTACCTCGGATCCGTTGGAATTGCAACGCTGAGCGACTGCCTCATTCCGTTCTTGGCGGAATGGATGCTGCAGATGCCGAACCGCGGCCTGCATCTCGGCTTCATAGAAAAGTGGTGGCTCGTCAATCCCCTGGCCCTGATCGGGATTGCAATGGCTGTCCGTTGGCCCCGCACGAAGTTTCCGCATTCGCTCCATGTCCTGTTAAGCACCTGGGCGTCGCTTTTTCATATGACCATGGCCATGGGTGTAACGCTCGGATTCACAACCGTGGCGGTGATTTCCGTGTTTCTTTTTCTGGCGGTTTGGCTGCCCTGCTGCACGAGCGACATCGTTTTCCCACTTCTGTTCTCACCGCCGTCGAGCACGGGCGCAGCCAGTCCATCCGGATCTTTCAAACGGCACACGGGCGATGGATGCTCCCACCACCGGAAAAGATCGTGTGCGGGACATCTCGCCTGCCGTTTGTAACGAAAGCCGACATGTAAAAACGACAGACTTTTATCGGCATCCCGGTCGCCGTGATCCATACAGCGGGCCGGATGTTCCGGCAGGCTAATACCCGGACCTGGCAATATTCTTTTGACTTTTTATTGCTTCGTGCGGGATACGATACAGCAGTTTGAAAATCTCATATTTTTGTCCGCCCAAATCCGAAACGGGGTCATGGTGGCAAATCTCAGATCCGGCCGGCGCGCGTATTACAACCTCTTCTCCATCATCTATGACCGGTTTATTGAAATTCACGCCCGAACTGAGGGGAGCGACACGCGGACCTTTCTCGTTGACACGATCCATGCGGAAGTCCAGTCGCCACGGATGCTGCTCGATGTCTGTTGCGGAACGGGCGAGGTGATCCTGGCGTTCGCCAAACGGCACCCCGGCACGGTGCTGATCGGGTATGATTTTTCGCGCGGAATGCTGCGTCAGGCGCAGGCGAAAGCCGGCGCCTCTCGCATTACTCTGATTGAAGGGGATGCGCTCACCCTGCCGTTTGGAAGGGATTGTTTTGATGTCGTCACCTGTTCGCACGCGTTATATGAGCTGAAAGGTCAGACGAGGCGGGAGGCGCTGAAAGAAATGCAACGGGTGATCCGCCCGACGGGAGCGGTTTTCATCATGGAGCATGCAACACCGCGGCAACCAGCGCTGAGATTCCTTTTTTCGCTGAGGATGCTGGCGATGGGCGCGGAGGATGCCAGAGAATTCGCTCACGCCGGCCTCGCCTCCTTTGCCGCCATCTTCCCCCAGGTTTCGCTCCGCTATTCGCCATCGGGGAAAAGCAGGCTCGTGGTGTGCCGCAAACAAAAATTTGTTTCTTGACTTTTTGTACAATCGGGAACACAAAAGAACCGTAATCAAAAAGGTCATCGTCAAAAATCAACCACCCTTCTGAACCCTTGCTGAGGGTGATACCATGAAACCGGATTGAAGCCCCGCTTCTCATAAGAGAAGGGGTTTGTGCCTCACGAGCTCACGACGGCTCAAGATCGGTTTTCCGAAGTTCCCCTTTGCGGAAACATACACATGTGCCGGAAACGACGCACTGGTGCCGTTTTCCTCTTTGCCGGGCGATGTCCCGTGCAACGGATCGAATCCGGCAGAAGGGAATCGATGCGATGCTGACGGTCGGCCATCCTCACCCTGTCGTGGAACCCGGGAAAATGCTGTCTGAACGGAAGATCACAATCCCGGCTTCTGAAATATTCACCCGGACCTTTGGCAAAGAAGATCCTTCTTTTTGAAGGGCGGTTTTGCAGTGTAAAATGCAACAAAGGAGGTGGACCGATGTATTTCGAGGAGATCGAAACGGGCAAAGTCTACAGGCCGGAAATTACCAAACCCATCACGGGGACCGAAATAGACATCGTGGCCCAGTTGACGGGCATGGATCTGCCTGGTTTTTTAAACAGCGACTTTGCAAGGAACAAGGGGTTCAAGGACAGGGTCACACCCGGAATTCACCTGATGGGAAGCATGATGGGGCTGATGGCGAAGCATGGCTTTCTGGCGGATGCGATCTGGGTTTCGGCGACCGACATCTCGTTTAAAACACCCGTTTACCCGGGTGATCGGATTTCCGCCGAGGTTGAGGTGTTGAGCAAAAAAGAGGGTAAACGGGGAAGGTTTGTCACCTACCGGTGGAAGATCGAGAATCAGGAAAAAAAGCTGGTCGCCGAGGGGGTCAACACCTGACTCTTTCCCGGCAGATGATCATCTGGACGATGATCGAAACCACAACCAACGCGGCGGGCATGCCGATTCGATGAATTCTCGCGCTCTCGGCGCCGCAGAATAGCGGATCGGAGTCCGAACCGGAACGGGCGGCGTCGGGGTGGAAACCCGTAGAAACGGGACGATTCGATTTTCACCATCTGCTTTTTTTCCGGCCGAGCGCCCCCTGGACCGGCGAGGCCTTCACTGAAACGACAGAAAGAGGAGCAAGCATCGATGAGTCTGAAAGACAAGTACGCCATTGTCGGCGTTGGCTACACCTCCCAGGGGATCGTTCCGGACCGGACCACACTCGGCTTTCACCTGGAAGCCTGCGCCAACGCCATTGCAGATGCCGGACTGAAACGGGAGGACGTGGACGGACTGATCTGCTACCGTCATTTTCCTCCCTCCGCGGGAGAGACGGAAGTGACGCCGTACCTCGTGGCGCAGCACCTGGGCCTCTCGCCCGCCTTTCTGGCGCAGGACGCCAACTGATCCCGCAGCCACCTCATGCACGCAGTTGGCGTGCTCGAAGCGGGCATCTGCAATTATGTGCTGATTTCCTATGGGCATTGCGGACGTTCGGGGGACAGCATGATGAAGATGCTCTCCAGCCTGAACACCGAAGACGCCGTTTTCGGCCATTTCGGTGCAACCGGAGGATATGCCCTGGCCGCCCGAAGGGCCATGCACGAGTTCCGGACCGGACCCGAAACATGGAAGCGGATCGCCGTGGGGCAGCGCAAGTGGGCCAACCTGAATCCCCGGGCCATGATGCATGAACGGATTCTGACGGACGCGGACTACGACCGTTCCCCCTGGATCGTGGAGCCGCTTCGGCTGGCAGACAATTGCCTCGTCACCGACGGCGGCCGAGCCTGCATCGTCACCACCCGGGAACGGGCAAGAGACCTCCGCCATCCGATTGTCACCCTCATGGGGCTGGGAATGCACAACCCCGCAGCCGATCCTGCCCCGGCCCGCCAACTCGCGGGTTCCACGGGTGCGTGCCGGGCCGGTGAAGCGGCCCTTCGCATGGCCGGGATTACACTGGACGACATCGATGCCTGCGAAATCTACGACTGCTTTACATACACCGTCGAGATCACCCTTCAGGACTACGGGTTTTTCGGCCCCGGCGAGGGAAGGGACTGGCTTCAGGGGGGAACCATCGAGCCCGGAGGCCGTATGCCAGTGAATACCTCGGGAGGGCTGCTTTCCGAATCCTACCAGATGGGCATGACCCATCTGACGGAGGGCGTCATGCAGTTGATGGGCCGATGCGGAGAGCGGCAGCTTGGCCCCGGGACGGGGAACAAGACGCCGGAGATCATCCTCTGCAGCGACAACGGAGGGATCCTGCAGACACACGCCTGCCATATCCTCGGGAGGGCATAAACAGATGAAGCTTGCCAAGCCGTTGCCGAAAATCAATGCGGATACCCAAACCTTCTGGGAAGGATGCCGTCAACATGTCTTCCGCATTCAGAAATGCGGCGATTGCGGACATTTGCGGTGGCCTCCGGCCTTCCTCTGCCCGAATTGCCTTTCGAAGAACACCCAATGGATCACGGCATCCGGCCGGGGAACCGTCTATTCCTACGCGGTGTACCACGTGGCCTTCGACCCGGCTTTTCAGGAGGATCTTCCCTACGTGGTGGCGCTGGT
>JAXDBM010000070.1:0-74671 GCA_034678725.1 Syntrophales bacterium
AGGGATGTTTTTTGCAGGCCTCATCCCACCAGCCGCATATGCCTAAGGGCGGGGCGAAAAAAGGCTATTTAGAGGCCTCCCGAAAATTAAAAAATTTAAGGAGGATTCTCAAAATGGTAATTGAAGCAAATGAAGTTTTCGCCGTTGAAGTTGAAGGATCTGTGTATCACCTGGGATGCACACCCGCAGAAGTTGAATTCACCGAATCCGACATCATCACGAAAGGTGATGAGGATACCGGCAGCATCTATTTCTGCGACGCCTGTGGCAATCGCATAGGCTAACGACTTAACCTACACGCCCGAAAAGAACACTCAACCCCTGGAAGAAACATTCCAGGGGTTTTTTTATTGCCCTGCCCTGGGGGTGGCTTTAACGGCCACCCCCTTTTTTTGTGCTGTTATGGGGTGGATTTGTGTAGCCAAATGTGTAGCCAGGCCATTTTTTCACTCAAAATCGGCCCTTTCAAAGTTGATATAACTCATTGATTTCATTATGGTCGGGGCGGCAGGATTTGAACCTGCGACATCCTGCTCCCAAAGCAGGCGCGCTACCAGGCTGCGCTACGCCCCGATGCGAGAGAAGATCGCTTCGATAGAAACCGTCATATTCCGGTTTGCAGATATTTTTTCAGTCGTTGAAAAGCCAGCGCACGGTGGCTCAGGCGGTTCTTGACCTCCAGGGGCAACTGCGCCGCGGTCAGGCCGAGTTCGGGCACGGTGAATACGGGATCGTAGCCAAATCCGCCGCTCCCCAGGGGCTGCTCGGCGATCCTCCCCCGCCAGCTCTCTTCGAAAGTCTCGAAGGAGCCGTCGGGCCGGCACAGAACGAGGACGCAGCGGAATGCCGCCCCCCTTTTGTCCGGGGGAACGCCTCGCAGCGCTTCGAGGAGCTTTCGATTGTTCTCCGCATCGGTGGCGTTCGGACCGGCGTACCGGGCGGAAAGGACGCCCGGGTGTCCGTCCAGGGCGTCCACCTCGATCCCCGAATCGTCGGCAAGCGCCGTCTGTCCGGTGAATCCGCTAACGATCCTGGCCTTTTTCAGGGCATTGTCCAGAAACGTGAGACCGTCCTCCCGGATTTCCGGAACATCATCATAATCGTTTAAAGAACAGAGCGTTATGCCACATTCTTCAAGCAACGCATTAAGCTCTCTAACTTTTCCCTCATTTCTGGAGGCAAAAACCAGTTTCCTCAGCTTAGATTCCCCAGCACGCTGATCTGCGTCTTGATGATTTCGGCAATGCCCTTTTCCGCCAGGGCGGTCATCGCGTCGAGCGTCCTCTTGCCGAAGGGCGCTCGCTCGGCCGTGCCCTGGACTTCGATGAACAGGCCATGGCCGGTCATGACGAAATTCATGTCCACTTCCGCCCGGGAGTCTTCCTCGTAATCCAGATCGAGAATGGTCCGGCCGTCCACCATGCCGACGCTGACGGCGGACACATAGTCCTGGATGGGGATCCGGTCCACCAAGCCCCGCTCGCGCAGCTTCCGGAAGAGATCCACGAGGGCCACGAAGCCGCCGGTGATGGATGCCGTCCTCGTCCCCCCGTCGGCCTGGATGACATCGCAGTCGATGTAGATGGTCCGCTCGCCGAAGCTGTTCAGCTCCGTCACCGCCCGCAGGGACCTGCCGATCAGGCGCTGGATCTCATGGGTCCTTCCGCCGACCCTGCCCAGCGACGATTCGCGGCCCGTCCGGCCCTTCGTCGAGCCGGGGAGCATGGCGTACTCGGAAGTCAGCCAGCCCCGCCCGGTGTTCTTCAGAAACGGCGGGGCCTTGTCTTCCAGGGTCGCGGTGCAGATCACTTTCGTACTGCCCATCTCGATCAGGACCGACCCTTCCGGATGCTTCAGGAATTCCCGGGTCATCCGGATTTCCCGGATCTCGTCCCACTCCCGGCCGCCGCCTCTCACAGCGATGAATCCTCCCCTCGAAGCTAAAAGTAGTCGTTGACGCTCCTGGCCAGGGCCTGGGCAATGGCCTGCTGCGTCTTCTCGTTCAGGATCATTTTCCGGTCGTCGGCCTGCGTCGCGAAGCCGACTTCCAGCACGATGGCCGGCACCGCCAGATCATCGAAAATCGGGGCAGGCGCATCGCGGAGCCCCCTGCCCTTGCGGGGAAAGACGCTCTCCATGCTTTGCTGCACCCTCTGTGCCAACCGGACGCTGTCGTTCAGGTACTTGTTCTGGGCCATATCCCGCAGGATGGCCTGCGATTCATTCTGGTCTGCGGCCGGCGTTTTGAAGCCCGGGAAGTAAATCTCGTAGCCCGCCGCCTTCTTTCCGAAGCCGGCAT
Source organism: Syntrophales bacterium (assembly GCA_034678725.1). GTDB lineage: Bacteria > Desulfobacterota > Syntrophia > Syntrophales > Fen-1087 > JAXDBM01. The sequence continues at coordinate 2,300 of JAXDBM010000070.1, forward strand.
TCACGTGCAGGCTGATGAACACCACATCGCCTGGCGGTTTCCGGGCCATTTTCACGCGCTCCGCATTGGCAACGGTCTTGTCGGAAGTCCGGGTCAGTTGCGACTGGATGCCGGGAAACTTCGCCATTTCCTTCTGCATCAACTGCGCCAGAACCAGCGTGATTTCCTTCTCCCGGATCTTGTCGGTCACCATCACCCCGGCATCCGTTCCTCCGTGGGCCGCATCGATGATCACCAGCCGCTTTGCCTGCGCCGTCTGCGCCGTCGCGGACGGCACGGCAATCAGCACAAGAAGCAGCAGGCCGAGGCATGCAACGGTTCGGGTCAATCGCTTGTTCATGATCGAATATCCTGCAAAAAAAAATGAGGCTGCACGGGTGCAAGCCGTGCGTTTCATACAGCAGTTTTTCCCGTTCTGTCAACCAATATCCCGGCGTCAGGCGCCCGCGAACCGTTCCACGGAAATGACGCTCTTGAGCTTCTTGACGGCGGCGAGGACCTGGTTGAACTGGTTCAGGTCGCTGACGTCCAGCTTGAAATTGCAGATCGCCTGCATGTCGTGGGGTTTGGTCTCGATCTCCGCATGGCTGATGTTGATGTCCATGGAGGAGATGATCGAGCTCAGCTCCGCGACGAGCCCCTTCCGGTCCCGGCAGATGACGCGCATGCCCACCGGATAGCTGTGCTTTTCCCTGATGCTCCACTGCACGTCGATCATTCGATCCGGGTCGAGGTCCCGGATGTGGGGGCACTGCGCCGTGTGGATGGTGATCCCGCGGCCCCGGGAGATGTAGCCCACGATCTCGTCGCCCGGTATGGGATCACAGCACTTGGCGTAACGGACCATGACGTCCTCGATGCCCGTCAGGGAAATGTCGGGGGCCGAGGCGGCTGCGGCTTTCTTTTTCGAGGGCTCTTCCGGCGCTTCCTCCCTGGCTGCCGGTTCCTCCGGCAGGAAGAGGCGCACGACATACTTGGGTGAGATTTTCCCGTAGCCCACGGCGACCAGGAGGTCCTCCATGGAGTTCAGGCCGTACTCGTCGAAGATCTTCTTGATTTCCGTTGACTTGGCGGCGGAGCTGAATTTGAGGTGATGCCGCTTGAATTCCTTGTCCAGCAGGTCCTTGCCGAGATCGATGCTCCGGTTTCGCTCCTCGGTCTTGATCCAGTTCTTGATCTTCGAGCGGGCGCGGGAGGTGACGGCGAACTTGAGCCAGTCCTTGCTGGGGTGATGCCCGGCCTGCGTGATGATCTCGATGGTATCGCCGTTCTGGAGCTGATACCGGATGGGCACGATGTTGCGGTTCACCTTCGCGCCGATGCACTGATTGCCCACATCGGTGTGAATGCTGTAGGCGTAATCGATGGGCGTCGCCCCCTTGGGAAAGGATTTCACGTCCCCGTTCGGCGTGAAGACGTAGACCTCGTCGGGGAAGAGGGCCATCTTCAGGTTGGACATGAACTCGCGGGGGTTCTTCAGCTCCTGCTGCGATTCCATCAGCTCCCGGAGCTTCCGGATCTGGTCCTCGTCGCCGGCCTGCGCAGACCGCTTTTCCTTGTAGCGCCAGTGCGCGGCGATGCCCTCTTCCGCCCACTCGTGCATCGCCCGGGTGCGGATCTGGATCTCCACCCGCTGGCCGTAGGGGCCGATCACCGTGGTGTGGAGGGAGCGGTAGTTGTTCGCCTTGGGCATGGCGATGTAGTCCTTGAAGCGGCCCGGCACGGGCTTCCAGAGGGCGTGCACGACGCTCAGGGCCTCGTAGCAGCTCTTCTCCTGGTCGGAGTCGAGAATGACCCGGAAGGCCATCAGATCGTACACCTCGTCGAAGTTCAGGTGCTGCTCCTCCATTTTCGTGTAGATGCTGTAGAAATGCTTCGCCCGGCCGTCCACCTCCCCCTTCAGGCCGAACCGCTCCATTTCCGCCCGGATGATCTTCTTGACCTCCTCGGTGTACTGGTCGCGCTTTTCCTTGGATTGCGCCACGCGCAGGGCGAGGCTGTTGTAGGCGTCCGGATTCAGGTACCGGAAGGCGAGGTCTTCCAGCTCCACCTTCATCCAGTTGATGCCGAGGCGGCTCGCCAGGGGCGCGTAAAGCTCGATCGTTTCCTTGGCGATGTACTGCTGCCGGTTTGGCGGCTGAAAACTCAGCGTCCGCATGTTGTGGATCCGATCCGCCAGGCGGACGAGCAGGATCCGGATGTCGGACGACATGGCCAGCATCATCTTCCGGAAATTCTCAGCCTGGCGTTCTTCCTGGGTCCCGAAGGTGATCTTGCTGATCTTGGTGAGCCCTTCGACCAGAAACGCCACGTCCTTGCCGAAACCCTCGCGGACCTGCTCGATGGTCGTCAGCGTGTCCTCCACCGTGTCATGGAGGAAGCCCGAAATGATCGTGGCGGCGTCGAGCTTCATGTCGGCGAGGATGCCGGCCACCTCGACGGGATGGGTCAGGTAGGGCTCGCCGGAAAGGCGGACCTGGCCCTGGTGGACGGACGCGGAGAAGATGTAGGCCTTTTCGATCATCTCCAGATCGTCCGGAGAGAGATAGTCCTGCGTCTTGTCCAGAATGTCGGTGATGCGAAGCATGGAAAATGTTACCGGCGCCTCTCAGCCCTGTACCGGGGGCTGCAGTTCTTCCCGAATGAACCGGACGATCGCGGCCTCCGCGTCGGCCAAGTCAAGATCCCTGACCTCCCCGGACCGCCGGAATTTGATCTCCACCTTGTTCTCCGCCAGCTTCTTCGGACCGATGGTGACACGCAGGGGAACCCCGATCAGATCGGCATCCATGAACTTGACGCCCGCCCGCTCATCCCGGTCGTCTAGGAGCACCTCGACGCCCCGATCCTTGAGCTTTCCGTAGAGCGCCTCCGCTGCCCGGGCAATGGATTCCACCCGGACATTGACCGGCGTCACGATCACCTGGCAGGGCGCCAGCGCCATGGGCCAGACGATTCCCTTCTCGTCGTTGTTCTGCTCGATGCAGGCCGCCACGGTCCTGCCGATGCCGATTCCGTAACAGCCCATGACCATGATCTGCTCCTGCCCGTTGCGGTCCAGGTAGCGGGCATTCATGGCCTTCGAATACTTGATCCCCAGCTTGAAGACATGCCCGACCTCGATCCCGCGGGCGAAGCGGATGGGACTGAGGCAGCGGGGGCAGAGGTCGTCCTCTTTGACGACCCGGAGATCCACGAAATCATTCGCCTGGAAATCACGGCCGAAGTTCACGTTCTTCACGTGGTAATCCTCCCGGTTGGCGCCCATGACGAAGTTTACCATGTTGATCAGGGAATAGTCCGCCAGGATCCGGCAGCGGATGCCGATAGCCCCGGCAAAGCCGCGGGGGGAGTTCGTTACGGTCAGGATCATGTCGTCCATCGCCAATTCCAGTTCGTCGCAGCCCAGGTAGTTCTTCACCTTGATCTCGTTCACCTCTTCATCCCCGCGGATGAGGATGGCCACGGCCTGGCCGTCGGCGCTGAAGATGAGCGTCTTGACCACGTCCCGGGGCGTCACGTCCAGGAAGGCGCAGACCTCGTCGATCGTCCGGACATTCGGCGTGTGCACCTCTTGCAGCGGGCGGAAGTTCTTCTCGTTGGCGGGCTTTAACTCCGGCCGGGGGACCTCCGCCTTTTCGAGGTTTGCCGCGTATTCGCACCGGCTGCAGTAGACCATGCCGTCCTCTCCGGATTCAGCCGTCACGAGAAACTCGTGGGAGAAGCTGCCCCCGATGCTCCCCGTGTCCGCCTCCACGGGCCGGAATTTGAGGCCGCAGCGCGAGAAAATCCGGCTGTAGGCGTCGAACATCTTCCGGTAGCTGACATCCGCTCCCTCGCTGTCCGTGTCGAAGCTGTAGGCGTCCTTCATGCCGAATTCGCGGCAGCGCATGACGCCGAAGCGCGGCCGGATCTCGTCGCGGAATTTCGTCTGGATCTGATAGAGGTTGAGCGGGAGCTGTCGGTAGGACTTGACCTCGTTGCGGACCAGGTCGGTGATGACCTCTTCGTGGGTGGGGCCGAGGCAGCACTCCCGGTCATGGCGGTCCCGGAACCGCAGCAGCTCCTTTCCGTAATGGGTCCAGCGTCCCGATTCCTGCCAGAGTTCCGCCGGCTGCACGGTGGGGAGAAAGACCTCCTGGGCGCCGGCGCGGTTCATTTCCTCGCGGACGATCTGTTCGAACTTCCGGATCACCCGGTAGCCCAGCGGGAGGTAGGAATACACCCCGCTGGTGAGCTTCCGGATCATGCCGGCCCGCAGCATGAGCTGGTGGCTGACCACCTCCGCGTCGGAAGGGACCTCCCTCACCGTCGGCAGAAACATCTCTGAATAACGCATGCAACCCTCTCCTTTCCCATGCCATCAGTTCCCCGATGTCATCCTTTCGATTTCTTCGATCAGAACCGGGACGAACTCCTCCTCCCGCAGTTTTCGAACGATCTTCCCTTTTTTGAACAGAATGCCGGAGCCGCGGCCGCCGGCAATGCCGATGTCCGCTTCCGCCGCCTCCCCCGGGCCGTTGACCACGCACCCCATGAGGGCGATCTTCAGATTGCTTTTCAGGCCGTACAGCTTTCCCTCGATCTCGCCGGAAAGCCTGAAAAGATCTATTTCGCAGCGTCCGCAGGTGGGGCAGGAAATGATGTCCGGCCCGACTTTCCGGATGTTCAGGGCCCGCAGGATGCCGTAGGCGACGCCGATTTCCAGCACGGGACTCCCCGTGACGGAGACGCGGATGGTGTCGCCGATTCCCTCGTGCAGCAGGATGCCGATGCCGATGGCCGATTTGACGGCGGCGTTGACCAGGGTCCCCGCCTCCGTGACGCCGAGGTGGAGCGGGTAATCGCTCTTTCCGGCCATCGCGCGATAGGCTTCGACCATGGTCGGCACATCGGAAGATTTCAGGGACAGCTTGACATTCCTGAAATTCATCGACTCGAAAAGGTCAAGGCACCTCAGGGCGCTCTCCACCAGCGCATCCGGCGCGGGCCCGCCGTGCTTCTCCAGCAGATCCTTTTCCAGGGAACCTGCGTTGATCCCGATCCGGATGGCCGCATCCCGCGCCTTGGCCGCCCGGACAACGGTTTTGAGCCTGTCCACGGCCATGTTGCCGGGGTTGATGCGGATCCCGTCCGCCCCTCGCTTCATGGCTTCCAGGGCCAGCCGGTGATTGAAGTGGATATCCGCGATCAGCGGAATGTTGATTTTTTTACGGATGGCCGCGATGGCGGCGGCAGCCTCCAGGTCCGGAACGGCGACCCGGACGATTTCACAACCGGCCTCCTCCAGGGCGCCGATCTGCCCCGCCGTCGCTTCGATATCCCGCGTGTCGGTGCAGGTCATGGACTGCACGGCCACCGGCGCGCCGCCGCCGACCTGGACGCCGCCGACAAAAACAGGCCTCGTTTTGTTTCTCCTGATCACTGGTTCCAACAAGGCAGTCCCGTCAATGCGCCGGCGCCGCTGCCGGCGGGAGCTGGGGTGAAGATGGTTCAGGCGTTGAACCGTCACATGATCAACGATTGTTAATATATCACGAAGAACGATTGCCGTTCAACACGTATTTCATCCTCCTGGAGAACCCGGTTCCCGGGCAGGGAACGGCAGGGATGGAATCGTCCTCAGAAAAAAGTGCGGGAATGCGGAACGGCAAGCGCCGGGGAAACGGGAAGCGCGTCTCCGGACTCAATCGACGGGATCGAACCAGAGATCGCATTGATAATGGATGGTCAGCTCCTGATCTTTGTGAATGGACCGGATTGCCCGGAAGATCATGACCTGGTTTTTGAGATCCGCCTCGAAGGAAAGATTCGGCGTTTCGGAGAAATTGTACAGGCTGCCGTACCCCAGAACCAGGGCAAAATGGGATTCACCCCACTTGAAATAGTAATCCGCAATCGCCGTTTTATCAATCCAGTCGATGTCTTCATCCGGTATGACGATCACCGGCGCCGCTTCGACGATTGCGCCCTTGCGTATCGGATTCGCCGCGAAGACGCCCCGACCCTTCTCCGCGGCGCTTTTGATGCAGATATTCTTGTACAATAAGTGTTTCCGGTTCATGGAAGCCGGTGCGGTTCTATCGGCCCCGCCAGCAGTACAGGCAGAGCTGGCCCTCCGACAGGCCGATGGCCGCGATCATGTCCTCGATGTTCAGGTACTTCAGGGATGTGACGTTCAGGTCCCGGCGGATCCATTCGACCATGTTGCGGTACTTTTCGGAACGGTGGTCCAGGTATTCCAAAATGTCGTCGATATCCGCACCCTCGATGGCCCGAATGGCCCTCCGGCAGGCCAGTTCGGATTTCGAGCGCGTCGAAGAGGCGAACACGCAGGGGAACATGAGGGGGGGACAGGCGGGCCGGACATGGATCTCGCGGGCGCCGTTGTCCATGAGCTTCTTGATGGTGTAGTTCTTGAGCTGCGTCCCGCGGACGATGGAATCGTCGCAGATCACCATGCGGCTGCCGTTGATGACGCCGCGGACGGCGCTGAGCTTCATGGTCGCGACGAGGTCCCGAATGTCCTGTGAAGGCGGCGTGTAGCTCCGGCCGTAACCCGGTGTGTATTTGACCAGCGGCCGCCGGTAGGGGATGCCCGACTCGATGGCGTACCCGATGGCGTGCCCCACGCCGGAATCGGGAATCCCGGCGACGAAATCGGCCGCGACGTCGTCGTTGCGGGCTATGGCCCGGCCGCAGCGCTCCCGCGCGCTTTCGACCGGAATGCCCTCGTAAACGGATGAGGGATATCCCGTGTAGATCCACAGGAAGGCGCATACGTGCTTCTCCGGGTTTTCCGGCTTGAGATTCTTCAGGCCCGACAGGGAGAGTAGCGTGATCTCCCCCGGACCCAGATGCTTCACCAGTTCATAGCCGAGATTCGGGAAGGCGCTCACTTCGGTTGCGACGGCGAAGCCCCCGCCCCGGTCGCCGCTTTTTTCCCCGATGGAAAGGGGGAAGCGGCCGTATTTGTCCCGCGCGGCGTAGACGCCCTCCGCTGTCATGACCAGCGCGCAGATGGACCCCTCGATGGCGTCCTGCATTCGGACAATCCCGTCCATGATCGAATCGCCCTGGTTGATCAGTTTGGCGACCATTTCGACGGTGTTGATCCCGCCGCCGGTCATCTCGCTGAAGGAGGATCCCTTGTCCATCAGGTCTTTCGTCAACCGGTCCTTGTTGGTGATCAGGCCCGTGGCGGCCAGGGCGAAGGTGCCGAACTTGGACCGCACGATGAGGGGCTGGGGGGCGTCATCGTCGATGGCCCCGATCCCCTGATAGCCGCGCATTTCCTTGTAATCGTCGACAAAGCGGGATTTGAACTGGGCCTGGCTGATGCTGTGAATGGTGTTGTAGAATCCCTGATCCCCGTACACGGCCATGCCGCCGTTTTCCGTGCCCAGGTGGGAATGGTAATCCGTTCCGTAAAAAAGCGTTTTCGAACAGTCCTGACGAGAGACGACACCGAACAAACCGCCCATAGGCTCCTCACTGAATGCGTTCCATAATCGAAAGCGTGTTTTTCCTCATGCGAGCTTCATCACCGCATCCCGGATCCGGTCCAGGCCCTTTTCGATCTGGGCCATCGATGTGGCGTAGGACAGGCGGATGTGGTCGTCATGGCCGAACTCCCCGCCCGGGATGACGGCGACATTGGCCTCGTCGAGGAGCCAGGCCGCCACATCGGCGGATGAAGCCAGGACCTTTCCGCCGTGCTTGCGCCCCAAAAGCCCGGCAATCGAGGGAAAGACGTAGAAGGCGCCCTGCGGGACCATGCAGAAGATCCCCGGGATCGCGTTCAGCCTTTCCACGATGATGTTTCTTCTCTTCTGGAATTCCCGGACCATTTCGCCGACGATGGACTGGTCTCCGTTCAGGGCCTCCACGGAGGCCTTCTGGGCAATGGAATTCGGGTTCGACGTGTTCTGGCTCTGCAGCTTCGTGACGGCGGCAATGATCTCCGCCGGTCCGGCGGCATAGCCGATCCGCCACCCCGTCATGGCGTGGGACTTGGACAGACCGTTGACCACGACGGTCCGTTCCTTCATGGCGGGATCGACGGAAGCCACGTTGGCAAAGGGCAGGCCGTCATAGAGGATCTTCTCGTAGATGTCGTCGGAGATGGCCAGCACCTGTTTTCGAAGGATCACGCCGGCCAGCTTTTCCAGCTCGGCGGGGCTGTAGGCCACGCCGCTCGGGTTGGAAGGGCTGTTGAGGATCACGGCGCGGGTGCGCTCATTGATGGCCGCCTCCAGACTTTCAGGCCGGATCTTGAATCCCTCCGCGGCTTTCGTTTCCAGAATGACGGCCCTCGCGCCGGTCAGGACCACGATGTCGGGGTAGGAGACCCAGTAGGGAGAGGGGACGATCACCTCGTCTCCCTCCTCAAAGAGGACCTGGGCGAGGTTGTAAAGGGTGTGCTTAGCGCCGCAGGACACGCAGATCTGGCCGCGGGCGTAGTCCAGTCCATTGTCCCGCTTCAGCTTTCCGATGATGGCGTCCTTCAGCTCATCGATGCCTCCCACGGGTGTGTACTTCGTGAAACCGTCACCGATCGCTTGAACAGCCGCCCGCTTGACATGATCCGGCGTATCGAAGTCGGGCTCGCCGGCCCCGAAGCCGACAATGTCGCGGCCCTCCGCCCGCAGCGAATTGGCTTTCATGGTAATCGCCAGGGTGGGCGATGGCTTGATGCGGTTGATGCGCGCCGTCAATCTCATACGTTTCATTCCTTCGCTTTTCCAAATAATTGCTGAAGCCTTTCATTGACCAGGTCAGGCACCAGCCCCTGGACCGATCCGCCGAGGCTGGCGGCCTCCTTGATCAGGTTCGAACTGGTATAGAACCACTGATAGCCCGTCATCAGAAAAACGGTTTCGACATCCCGGTTCAGGCGCCGGTTGATCAGGGCCATCTGAAATTCGTACTCGAAATCCGAAACGGCCCGCAGGCCTCTGAGAATCACGTTGGCGCCCTTGCCTTTGACATAGTCCACCAGCAGGCCCGATGAGCAGTCGACGCGGACGTTGTTCCCTTTCAGGCATTTGCGAACGAGATCCATCCTCTCCTCAACAGAGAAAAGTGAGGACTTGTTGGGGTTGTAGGCCACCAGGATGATCATTTCATCGAACATTCGAAGACCGCGCGTGATGATGTCGATATGTCCGTTGGTGATGGGGTCAAAGGAACCGGGATAAACCGCTATCTTTTTCATTTCGACCGTCCTGTAGCTGAATTGATTGCCGCCGGCAACCCGACGTCGCGCATGAATCGAAACGGCGCGGCGGGCCGGCACATCCTTCATGAAGCGTTCGTGCGGGCGTACTTTTTTTGAAAGAAGGAGAGGCGCGTGTCTCCATAACCTCTCTGGTCGGTCATGACCAGGCCGGGCCGCTCGGATGCTGCCGCCTCTCGGACGGAGTGCTGAATGACCAGAATACCGTCCGCGGCCATGAGGCATCCATCCGCCAGCACTGCAACGACCTGGCCGACGAAGCCTGCCTCATAGGGGGGATCCGCAAAGACGATGTCGAAGGAATCCGGCCTTTCCGCCATCATCCCCAGCGCCTTGCCGAAATCCGCACGCAGGATTTCCGCCTCCCGCGCGAATCGGCAGGACGCGGCATTCCTGCCGATCGCACCGGCGAGGATCCTGTCATTCTCAACGAACACGGCCCGGGCTGCGCCCCGGCTGAGCGCTTCCAGACCCACATTCCCCGTTCCGGCAAAAAGGTCCAGGAAGGATTTTCCATCGACCGGACCGAGGATGTTGAAGAGCGCCTCCTTGATCCTTTCGGCGGTCGGCCGGACTTGCGAGGCTTCGGGAATATAAAGTTTTCTGCCCCTGGCCGATCCCCCGACGATTCTCATAAAAAGCGGGATTGCGGACCTTCCAGCGAGCGGATTGCCCGCCGACCGCTCATCACAAATAGTCTTTCGCGAGGATTTCCGCGATCTGAACGGCGTTCAGCGCAGCGCCCTTTCGAAGGTTGTCCGATACGACCCACATGTTGATCCCGTTGGCGATGGATTCGTCCTCCCGGATCCGGCCCACGTAGGTATCGTCCTTTCCGGCGGCGTGTATTGCCAGCGGATAGAGCCGCTGCGATGGATCGTCCACCACCGTGACGCCGGGCGCCTTCGACAGCAGCGCCTTCACTCCCGCCGGGGTGATCTTCCGTTCCGTTTCGATGTTGACCGACTCGGAATGGGCATAAAAGACCGGCACGCGAACCGTCGTCGCGGTCACGGCAATGGAAGGATCGTTCATGATTTTCCGGGTCTCGTTGATCATCTTCATTTCTTCCTTGGTGTATCCGTTCTCGACAAAGACATCGATCTGCGGCAGGCAGTTGAAGGCGATCTGGTAGGGATAAACCTTCGCAACCGCTTCCCGGCCGTTCATGAGGGCGCGGGTCTGCGCCTCCAGCTCGTCGACGGCTTTCTTACCCGTTCCGGAAACGGCCTGATACGTGGATACGACGATCCGCTTGATCCTTGCGGCGTCATGAATCGGCTTCAGGGCCACAACCATCTGGATGGTTGAGCAGTTCGGGTTGGCGATGATTCCCTTGTTCCGGTACTGGGCGATGGCCTCGGGATTGACCTCCGGCACCACCAAGGGAACATCGGGCGCCATGCGGAAGGCGCTGGTGTTGTCCACCACCACGCACCCCGCCTTTGCGGCGATGGGGGCAAACTTCTCGCTGATGCTCCCGCCCGCGGAAAAGAGCCCGATCTGCACGCCTGCAAAGGAGTTTTCGCCCAGCACTTCCACGGGAACGGACGCCCCCCGATATTCCAGGGATTTGCCGAGGGAGCGTTCCGAAGCCAGCAGTTTCAGCCGTTCCACCGGAAAGTTTCTCTGTTCCAGCACCCGGATCATTTCATTGCCCACCGCGCCGGTTGCGCCGACAACGGCCACATGGAACGTCTTCATGAATTCCGCTTCCTCCCGATCAGAATAAATTGAATTTCCTTATATCACCCATGGGATCCCGGCGCGCCATTTTCCATCCGCCGGACCGATTCGACACGCATCCGCCCTTTTTCATCCCTGCTTCTTCGACGGCTCGGGATTCTCGTGGACCGGCTTGCCGGCCTGCGCAGCCGGCGTCCGCTTGGCCAGTTTGTAGATCAGCCACACGGGGCCGGAAAGGGCATAGCCGAAGCAGAACGTGAAAATCATGATCTGGGGCTCCGCCACGACAATGACCAGAACGACGACGATAAGGACAAAAGACATGAAAGGCTTCCTGGCGAAGAAGTTCAGATCCTTGAAGCTGTAGTACTTGATGCTGCTGACCATCAGAAGGGCCAGGAGGAACGTCCCGATCAGAATGGCCGGATTGTGAAACTGGCCTTCACCGCCCAGCTTGAAATAAAGCAGAACGGACGTCGCGATGACGGCAGCGCCGGCGGGAATGGCCAGCCCGTTGAATACCCTGCTGTCGATGATCCCGATCTGCACATTGAAGCGGGCAAGCCGCAGGGCGCCGCAGGTCACAAAGAGAAACGACGCCAGCCAGCCCCATTTCCCGTAGGACATGAGCGCCCAGTGGTAGGACAGGATGGCCGGGGCGACGCCGAAGGCAACCAGATCGGACAGTGAATCGTACTCGGCGCCGAACTTGCTGGTCGTATTCGTCATTCGGGCGATACGGCCGTCCAGGCCGTCCAGGACGATGGCGACCAGGATGGTCCAGGCGGCAATTTCATAAAGCCCCTTCATGGAGGCGATCACCGAGTAAAAACCGGAAAACAGGCTTGCCGTGGTAAAGAGGTTGGGGAGCACGTAGATCCCCTTCTTCATGCGATCCCTGCGAAGCTGGTTTTTCTCCTTCATGACAGACCTCCAATCGGCGTCTCACCCGCCCTGACGTTGTCGCCCACCTTCACGAGAATGTCCGTGTCGGCGGGCAGCAGGACCTCCACCCGCGAACCGAAGCGAATCATTCCGAACCGCTCGCCCTTGCCCGCGGACATGCCCTCTTTCACCCAGCAGACAATCCGCCTGGCCACGAGCCCGGCAATCTGGATGATCAGAATCAAACGGCCTTCTTCGGTTCGAATCAGGACGGCATTGCGCTCGTTGTCCGACGAGGCCTTGTCCAGGTTGGCCGACAGAAACTTCCCCGGATCGTAGCGAATGGCCTCGATCCGGCCCGAATAGGGAAACCGGTTTACGTGAACGCTGAAGACATTCATGAAAATGCTGATCTTTCGGGAAGCCCCGGGGAGGAGTTCGTGGCCCCCGATCTCTTCAATGCGGATCACCTTGCCGTCAGCCGGCGAGATGACGAGTTTCTCCCCCCCCGGATAATTTCTCTCCGGATTTCGGAAAAACCATACGACGAAGCCGGTCGCCAGAAGCAGGAGGAAGGCGATCCGCGGCATCCCCAGAAAAAAGGCGGCCAGGGTCAATGCGGCGGTCAGGATGATAAAGGGATAGCCCTCCCTTGCGATCGGGCTGTCGTGCTTTTCATTCATGGCTTCAGTCCGGATACTTCTCGAGTATCCGGAATATTTGTTCCTTTTCCCGCAATTTCCGCTTCTGAAGGTTCTTTTTCTCGACCTGCTCCTCCGGGCCGAGGTATCGCCGCCGGTTGAATTCCACCAGCGCCTCTTCGAGCCGCCTGTGATTTTCGACGTGCCGCTTCAACTCCTCATTCCGGTGAATATGCTTTTCGATCAAAAGCAATTCGGCCTTTTCCATCCAATCGGCTCTCCCTGCATCTTTTTCCTTCTATCCCAATACCCCATTCCTGTCAATCGCTCATATCGTCAAACCCCCTGTAAAATCAGGTTTGCCGAATGCGAAGGCGGTCTTCCGCCTCGGAAAGCCGAAGGTAGCGCGGGGTGAACCGGAAGAGATCGAGCACGTCGCCGTCCCGGTATTTCCGGCAACCGAGAAGGCCTACCGCCGCCGCCCGCACATGATGCTGGTGGGCGGGGGCAAAAAAAGCCCTTTTTCCAAGGGCTTCCCGGATCACCCCTGCGTAGGCGACGGCGCCGTCACCGAGGAAAATCACATCTTCCCGCAGATCGCCGAGAAGGTCATCCACATGCGTGACGCGCTCCCGTGCGGTTGTCTCCAACCATCCGTTCGCATGGGCGCGGTAACCGGCGGTGTAGACCTGCTGCTTCTGGGCATTGAGCACCGGGCAGATCAGACGGTCCGACCATGCGGCGTTTTGCGCCAGTGCATCCAGCGTGGAGACGCCCACAACGGGCTTTCCCGTCGCCAGCGCAAATCCTTTCACCGTGCTGGCCCCGATCCGAAGACCGGTGAAGGAGCCCGGACCGAGGGTTAACGCAAAGAGGTCGATTTGCGCAATGCCCAGGCCCGCCGTCTGACAGGTTCGCTCGATCGCCGGCAGGAGGACCTCGGTATGGTTGACGTCCCTGTTGACGAAGGTCTCCGCACGGATGACTTCATCTTCGAGCAGGGCGACGCCGACGGTTTTCTGTGAAGTGTCGATCGCAAGAATGTTCATTCCAAGGCCGCTATTTGCCCGTAAAGAATTTGGTGAATTCATTGACGGCCTTGATGTTCAGACGGTCAATGTCCATCATGAAGACAAAGATCATCAGCAGGATCAGAAGGATGAAGCCGACCTGATTGGCCATTTCCCGCCACTTCACGCTGACCTCGCTGCCCTTGACGATTTCGATGAGATAGAACACCAGGTGCCCCCCGTCGAGCACGGGGACGGGGAGCAGGTTCAGCACGGCGAGGTTGATGCTGAGCAGCGCCATGAAAATGACGAAAGGGACAATGCCCTCCTGGGCTGACGTGCCCGCCATCTGCGCGATCAGGATCGGCCCGCCCAGCGTTCTCGGCGAGAGGACGCCTTCGAAGATCTTGACAATGCTGACCAGCGTGAGCTTGCTGATCATCCAGGTCTGTTTCAGGCTCGCCCAGGCGGCCTCGGCGGGATTCAGCCGCTCGATGAAAGTCTGGTTGGACGCGCCGATGCCCAGCTTGTAGGCTTCCACGTCCTCCCCGAAGATGCTCTTGGACTTCTGCAGGCGGGGGGTCACCGCCAGTTCCTGCTGAACACCGTTCCGGAGGAAGGCGACCCTCAGGGCCTTCCCCTGGCTCTGTCCGATCGCTTCCGCCAGCCTGTCCCAGCGCGAGACGGGGACACCATCCAGAGCAATGACGACGTCGCCTTCCTTCAATCCCGCCGCGAAGGCCGGGGAATCCTCCTGAATGCTGCCGATCTGGCTGGTCAGCACGGGCACGCCCCACATGAAGACGGCGGTGAAGATCACGATGGCCAGCAGGAAATTGAAGACGGGACCTGCGGCCACGATCAGGATCCGCTTCAGGACGGACTGCTTGCTGAAGGACCGCTTCTGCTCTTCCGCCGACAATCCCTCCACATCCGCCTCCCCAAGGAGTTTCACATAGCCACCGAGGGGGACGGCGGAAAGCAGATACTCCGTTTCACCGATCTTTTTTCCGATGATTTTCGGACCGAAGCCCAGTGAAAATTTCAGCACACCGACGCCGGACTTTTTCGCCATCAGAAAATGGCCCAGCTCGTGCGCAAAAATAAGCACACCGAGGAGCACAATCAAGGATACAACGCTGATTCCGATCAATCCACAACTCCTTCCCTTCTCCGGCGCTTTTCAAAAAGCGTTTCTGTTTACACGTTTTCCGCGATTCTCTCAACGAAATAATCCGCTTCCCGCCGGGCCCACCGGTCCGCCTGCAGAATCTGGTCGAGGTCCGGCGACGCAACCGGCAGGTGACGATCCAGTACTTTCAATATCACGACGGGAAGGTCCCGGAATCGGATTCTTTCCTGAAGGAAAGCCTCCACCGCAACCTCGTTGGCCCCGTTCAGGACAGCGGGCAGCGTCCCGCCGGACCTTCCGGCATCACGCGCCAGCTTGAGGCAGGGGAACCGCTCCGGGTCCGGTTCGAAAAATTCGAGCGGGCCCGCCTGGATCAGATTCAGGGCGGCCTCCGGGCCGCGAAGCCGCTCCGGAAAAGACAGGGCATAGGCAATGGGAATGCGCATGTCCGGAATCCCCAATTGGGCGACGACGGAACCGTCCCGATACGCCACCATGGAATGGACGATGCTTTTCGGGTGGACCAGGACATCGATGCGGTCGATGCCGACGTCGAACAGCCACCGGGCCTCGATAATTTCAAGCCCCTTGTTCATCATGGAGGCGGAATCGATCGTGATCTTCCGGCCCATCTCCCAGTTGGGGTGCTTCAGGGCGGCGGCAGGCGTCACGGTGTCGAGCTGCTCGGCGGAAAACGTCCGGAAGGGACCGCCGGAGGCCGTCAGGATGATCCGCTGAATGTCTTCCGGCCGGTTTCCGGCCAGGCACTGGTGAATGGCGCTGTGCTCGCTGTCCACGGGCAGGATTCGGACCCGCCGCTCCCTTGCCTTTTCGACCACGAGGCCTCCCGCCATAACCAGGGCCTCCTTGTTGGCCAAAGCGATGTCCTTTCCCGCGTCGATGGCCTCCAGCGTGGGCAGGAGCCCCGCCGATCCCACCATGGCCGACACCACCATGCTCGCTTCCCCGTGGCGGGCAACTTCGCGGTAGCCGGCCGGCCCGGAAAGAACGGCCGTCGCGCAGCCGGGCGGAAGGCTCTCCCGCAGTCGCTCCGCATGCGCTTCGTCGATCACGGAAGCCACCGCAGGGTGAAAACATTCGATCTGGTCCTTCAGCAGGCGGATGTTCCGCCCCCCGGCCAGCGCGGCGGCGGAAAACCGCGTTGAATGCCGCGCGATCACGTCGAGTGTGCTGACGCCGATGGATCCGGTGCTCCCGAGAATCGATATTTTTTTCATGGAATGACGAATACGCGGTAGTAATAGAGGAAGGGGGCGATAAAAATCAGGCAGTCGAGCCGGTCCAGAATACCGCCGTGGCCGGGCAGGATCGTCCCGGAATCCTTGACTCCGGACGCCCGTTTCATGGCGGATTCACACAGATCGCCGAGCTGCCCGATGACGCTTCCGAAGAGGCCCAGGGCGGCGGCATGAACGACGGGGAGGGAGGGGAAGAAGAAGTGCTGGAAGATGACGCACCCGACAACGCTCCCGGCAAAGAGGCCGATGGTCCCTTCCACGGTCTTGTTCGGACTGACCAGCGGAAGCAGCTTTCGCCTGCCGAAGTTTCTGCCCACGTAATAGGCCGCCACGTCGCCGGCAAAGGCCAGCACCAGCAGAAACAGGATCCAGAGGTGTCCCTGCTCGAAGCGGCGAATGAGGATGAAATAGGACATCATCAACGGCACGTACATGAATCCCAGAACCAGCTTTCCGACGGGCAGGATGTCGAATTTCTCCTCCCGGATCCCGAGCAGAAAGGTAAAAAATACGACCAGCACGCCGAAGCTCAACAGCGCCATGAGCAGCCGCATGTCGCCGAGATAGACGGCCAGCGGGATCAGGAATCCCATCAGCAGGGCGATCGTCTTCTCCCATGCGTGGCCCTTTCCGAAGACGATCTGGTGGTATTCGCAGACGCCGACGAGAATGACGGCCAGGATCACGCCGGAAAACACGGCATCGGACCCGTAGAAAATCACGGCCAGAAGCAGCGGCACGGCAATGACGGCGGTAAGCCAGCGTTTCAGGTGCGAGGTCATTCCGGTCTCCCTTCACGGACCTGGTCACTGGTGAGGCCGAAGCGCCGCTCGCGGCGCTGGTACTCGGCAATCGCCCGGAACAGTTCGCCGCGGTTGAAATCCGGCCACAGGACATCGGTGAAGTAGAACTCCGTGTAGGCGCATTGCCAGAGCAGAAAATTGCTGATCCGGTACTCGCCGCTGGTCCGGATCAGCAGGTCCGGGTCTGGCAGACCGGCCGTATCGAGATAGCGGGAAAACAAATCCGGCGTGATATCCGGCGTCGACAGGACGCCTTTCCGGAAGTCCTCGACAATGCCCTTGACGGCGCCGACGATCTCGTCGCGCCCCCCGTAACTCAGCGCCAGGTTGAGGGTCATCTCCCGGTTTTGAGACGTCCGGGCGATGGTTTCCCGAAGCACGCCCCGAATGGGCTCCTTCAGGGCTTCCATGTCCCCGATTGCCGCCAGCCGAATGCCGTTTTCCAGCATTTCCTGCACCTCCGAGCGGAGGTACTCCTCCAGAAGGCCCATGAGCGCTTTCACTTCGCGGGCCGGCCGGAGCCAGTTTTCCGTTGAGAAGGCATAGAGCGTCAGAACCCGGACCCCGATCTCCCGGCAGGCCCTGACCGTGTCGCGGACCGCATCCGCCCCCTTCTTGTGCCCGGCAATTCTGCCCATCGCGTGCTGTTTGGCCCACCGGCCGTTTCCATCCATGATGATGGCAATGTGGCGGGGCAGGTTCCCGGGATCGATCTCCGTCATCGCGATGCCGCGTTTCTGTGTTTCGGAAATAATTTTGGGATCATGAATACCCTGCCTACCACAACGGTTCCGCCCTGACAAGGAAAGAGCGAAAGGACGGCGGGCCATAAAAAAACGGGGAGCCCGAAGGCTCCCCCTTACCGGCAAACCGCTCCCGTTTCCCTCAGATCTGCATGATGTCCTTTTCCTTGGCGGCCAGCATGGCGTCGACCTTTTCGATGGCCTTGTCCGTCTCCTTCTGGACCTGCTCCTGTTGCGTGAACATTTCGTCTTCAGAAATCGTGTTCTCTTTCTTCAGGAATTTGAACCGCTCGTTGGCGTCCCGCCTGGCATTTCTCAGCTTGACCTTGGATTCCTCGGCCATCTTTTTGACGACCTTGACCAGTTCCTTGCGGCGCTCTTCCGTCAGGGGGGGGATGGGAAGCCGGATCAGCTTCCCGTCATTGGCCGGCATCAGCCCGAGATCGGATTTCTGGATCGCCTTCTCGATGGCGCCGATGGCGGTGATATCCCAGGGGGAGATCAGGATCAGCCGGCTCTCCGGAACGGAAAGGCTGGCGACCTGGTTCAGCGGCGTCGGCACCCCGTAGTAGTCCACCTTGATGCCGTCCAGCAGGTTCAGCGACGCCCTGCCCGTTCTGACCTTGTTGAAGGCCTTGTCCAGCGCCTGCATGGCTTTTTCCGTATTTTCCTTCAATTCCTTGAAAATCGCATCCTTCATGGCTCACCTCCTACGGCAGTCCCGATGGGTTGCCCGCATATCACCGCCTTGATGTTTCCGTCCTTCAAAAGATTGAACACGACGATGGGAAGGCGATTCTCACGGCACAGGGATATGGCCGTTGCATCCATCACCTTCAGGTTCTTCGTCAGTACATCCGTATAGCTGATCTTCTCGTACATTCTGGCATCCCGGTGCTTGACGGGATCCCGGTCGTACACGCCATCGACCTTGGTAGCCTTGATGATGGCATCGGCCTTGATTTCAACGGCCCGCAGGGACGCCGCCGTATCGGTCGTGAAAAAAGGGTTCCCGGTCCCCCCGGCAAAGATGACCACCCTGCCCTTCTCGAGATGGCGGACGGCTCTTCGCTGGATGTAGGGCTCCGCAACCTCCTTGATTTCAATGGCCGACAGCACCCGGGTCGCCACACCGACCGACTCCAGGGCGCTTTGCAGCGCCAAGCTGTTGATGACGGTGGCCAGCATCCCCATGTAGTCCGCCACGGTCCGGTCGATGCCCCGGTCGTTGTTGGCCTCGAGCCCCCGGAAGATGTTGCCGCCGCCGATCACCACGCCGAGCTGAATGCCCAGGGCCACGACATCCCGGATTTCACCGGCAATGTGTCGCACCACCTGCGGATCGATTCCGAAGGTGCGTGTTCCCATCAGGGCCTCGCCGCTCAGTTTGAGGACCACGCGCCGATAAACGGGCTTTTCCATCGCGGGCGTCTACTTCTCCTCGCCGAGCTGGAAGCGGGCAAAGCGCCGGATGACGATGTTCTCGCCGGTTTTGGCGATCATGTTGCTGACCAGCGTGCCGACGGTAATGTCGGTATTCTTGATGAACTTCTGATCGACCAGGCACATCTCCTCGGCGTACTTTTTCAGCTTTCCCTCGATGATTTTGTCCCAGATCTTTTCCGGCTTTTTTTCAGCCGTGAGCTGGTCCCGGTAGATGGCCTTCTCACGTTCCAGCGTTTCGGCCGGGATTTCATCGGCCCGCACGTACAGCGGATTGGAAGCCGCCACGTGCATGGCAATGTCCCGGGCCATGGTCTGAAAATCCTCCGTTTTGGCCACGAAATCCGTTTCGCAGTTCACCTCCACCAGGACACCGATCCGTCCTCCCATGTGGACGTACGTGGCGACCGTTCCGTCCTTCGCCGCCTTGGACGACCTCTTCGTCGCGGCCGACATGCCTTTCTTCCGCAGATAATCGATCGCTTTCTCAAAATCGCCACCCGCCGCCGTCAGGGCCTCCTTGCAGTCCATCATGCCGGCGCCGGTCTTCACCCGCAAATCCTTAACCATTTCCGATGTGATATTCAATTCAGGCTACCTCCTCTGTCCTTTTTATCCTCAACCCGACAGCCGCCGCGATCAGGCGACGTCGTCATACCCGGGACCGCCGTTCTTGGTTTCCACGCTTTCGGGGACATCGGCCTCGGCCTCCCCTTCCCGCTCGGTGCCCTCGGGGACGAGATCCTTGTTCGTTTCGGCCTGCAGCCGCTCTTCAAAGCGTTTCTTCCCTTCCACCACGGCATCCGCCATCTTCGAGGCGAACAGCTTGATTGCCCGAATGGCATCGTCGTTGCCGGGAATGATGTAATCGATGTCGTCCGGATTGCAGTTCGTATCGACCATGGCAACGATGGGAATCTTCAGTTTCCGGGCCTCGTGAACGGTGATCTGTTCGCGTTTCGGATCCACAATGAAAAGCCCGGACGGACGCCCCTTGATTGCCCGAATGCCGCCCAGGACCTTTTCAAGCTTGTCCTTTTCCTTCTGAAGCTTCAGGACCTCCTTTTTCGGGAAGGCCCGAATGCTGTCATCGGAAAACATCTTGTCCAGGCTGTTGAGCCGGTCGATGCTTTTTTTGATCGTGCTGAAGTTCGTGATCATTCCGCCCAGCCAGCGCTGGTTCACATAGGGCATCCCGCATCGCTCCGCCTCTTCGCGGATCGATTCCTGCGACTGCTTCTTGGTCCCCACAAACAGGATCTCGCCGCCGGCCGCCACCGTTTCGACCACGAAATTATAGGCGGTCTGAAAGAGGACCACCGTCTGCTGGAGGTCGATGATGTAGATCCCGTTTCGCGCCCCGAAAATAAAGGGCTTCATCTTCGGATTCCATTTGTTGGTCTGATGACCGAAATGGACTCCCGCCTCGAGTAACGCCTTCATCGAAATGCTTGCCATGTTTTAAACTCCTTATTCTGTGTTTTTTCCGCCACCCCCATCGCCTCAACCGGTTACATTTCCTGAAAAATGCACACGCCGGCCGATCCGGGAATGTGTGAAATTCGCGAGGAAATAGCACAAAGATTGCGAGGAAGCAAGAGAAAAGTCGACGTCGTTCGCAAAGGGATCGCGCTGACTCCGAAAAGCCGGCCGGCTGATCAGGTATGGTATTGGGCGTTGATTCTGATGTATTCGTGGGTCAGGTCGGAGGTGTGAAGACAGAAGGATTTCGATCCGGCCCCAAGCCGGACGGTGATCCGAATGTCCGCCTTTTCCATGATTCCGGAGAGACCTTTCCGATTTTCGGACAAACCGCGGCCACCCCTGAAAACGGGAATGTCCTCAAACCAGACGGTCACGGCATCATCCCGCAGGGGAACGCCCGCGGCGCCGGCTGCGGCGATGATCCTTCCCCAGTTGGGGTCCTGACCGAAACAGGCCGTCTTGAACAGGTTGGAATTGGCGACGGCATAGGCGATTTTTTTCGCGTCGCCGGCGGTCCGGGCCTCCTCGATTGTGATCCGGATGAGTTTGGTCGCCCCCTCGCCGTCCCGGACCATGCTTCGGGAGAGTTCGGACAGGACGCCGGAAAGCATCTCGCAGAAAATCGCCAGGGATTTGGACCGCCTTCGGATCAGCGGATTGCCGGCCCGGCCGTTGGCCAGAATGATTGCCGTGTCGTTGGTGCTCATGCAGCCGTCCACGCTGATGGCATTGAAGCTTTCACCGACGGCCTGCCTGAAAACGGCGTCGAGCGCCGACCCTTCGATGGCGGCATCGGTCATGACGTAGGAGAGCATCGTCGCCATGTGCGGCTGGATCATGCCGGCGCCCTTGGCGATGCCGCAGAGGGTGACCGGACGGTCGCCGATCCGACCCTTCCTCATGGCGACTTTCGGAAAGCGGTCCGTCGTCATGATGGCCTCCTCCGCCGCGGCAATTCCGTCCGGCCGCAACCCCCGGATCAGCCGGCCCATGGCCGCACCGATCTTTCGGACGGGCAGGCGGTGGCCGATGACGCCGGTCGAGGCGACGAGCACCAGATCGTCGGGGATGCCGAGCCTTCTCGAGAGGAACCCCGACATGGCCCGGGCGTTCCGGTATCCCTCCGCGCCGGTTGCCGCATTGGCGTTGCCGCTATTGGTCAGGATGGCCTGCGCACGCCCCGACCGGATCCGCTCCATGTCCAGGAGGACCGGCGCCGCCTTGAAGACGTTGGTGGTGAAAACCGCCGCAGCCGCAGCCGGCTCCGTGGAATAAATCAGGGAAAGGTCCTTCCGCCCTTTCTCCTTGATCCCGGCATGGGTGCCGTTGGCCAGAAAACCCGGCACGGCATAGATCTCCCCCCGACCGCCTGTCATGATTTCCTCCCGCTTCACTGGCCGCAGCACTTTTTGTACTTCTTTCCGCTTCCGCAGGGGCAGGGGTCGTTTCGTCCGATCTTGTCGTGATCCCTTCGGACGGTCTTCTGCGCCGGCGTGTCCTCGCCCCGGCTCATGACATAATCCTGCCGCTGCTTTTCCTGCATCTCCTCGATCTCCTCCTCGCGCCGGATCTGGACCCGGCAGAGCTTTTCGATCGTGTCGGTCTTGATCCGGGAGACCATGTCCATGAACATCTCATATCCTTCCTTCTGATATTCCCGGACGGGGTCCTTCTGACCGTAGCCTCTCAGGCCGATGCCCTCTTTCATGTGATCCATGCCCAGCAGATGATCCTTCCAGCGGGTGTCGATGGACTGAAGCATGATCATCCGGATCAGGTGCTCCATCAGCGGCTGTCCGAATTCCTCCTCTTTCTTCCTCAGATGGGCCTTGACGGCCGAAAGGATCGCTTCCCGGATCCCGTCCTCATTGAGGCCGCGTCCCGGATCGCCGAGGTTCAGCTTCAGCGAGAACTGCTTGAAGACCATTTCGTCCAGACCCTTGAGGTTCCAGTCCTCCGGATGCTGTTTCTCCCCGATGTAGTCGGGGATCAGATCGTCCGCCACTTCCTCGATCATCTCCTCGACGTCTTTCCAGAGTTCCTCCCCCCCGAGCACCTTTTTCCGCTGCTCATAGATGACCTGGCGCTGCCGGTTCATGACGTCGTCATACTCGAGTAGATGCTTGCGGATGTCGAAGTTCTGTCCCTCCACCCGCCTTTGCGCATTTTCGATGGCCTTGGAGATCATCCGGTGCTCGATGGGCTGATTTTCCTCGATGCCGATCTTGTCCATGATGGCGGATATTTTCTCGGCCCCGAAGATGCGCAGCAGATCATCCTCCAGCGATAGGTAGAAGCGCGAGGAGCCCATGTCCCCCTGCCGCCCCGACCGGCCGCGGAGCTGGTTGTCGATCCGCCGGCTTTCATGCCGCTCCGTCCCGAGGATATGGAGGCCGCCCAGTTCGGCGACGCCCTCCCCCAGTTTGATGTCCGTCCCGCGGCCCGCCATGTTGGTGGAGATCGTGACCTGCCCCCTCTGGCCGGCCTGGGCAACGATCTCCGCTTCGCGCTCGTGGTGCTTGGCGTTCAGAACGTGGTGCTTGATTCCGGTCCGGGTCAGGTATTTGCTCAGCAGTTCCGACTTCTCGATGGAGATGGTCCCGACCAGCACGGGCCTGCCCGTCCGGTGGAGTTCCTTGATCTCCTCGATCGCCGCATTGAACTTCTCCTGCTCGGTCTTGTAGATGACGTCCGTATGGTCGGTCCGGATCATGGGCATGTTGGTCGGAACGACCAGGACGTCCAGATTGTAGATCTTCTTGAATTCGGCCGCCTCGGTGTCGGCGGTGCCCGTCATGCCCGCCAGTTTTTTGTACATGCGGAAATAGTTCTGGAAGGTAATGGAAGCCAGGGTCTGGTTCTCCCGCTCGATTTTCACCTTCTCCTTCGCCTCCAGGGCCTGGTGCAGACCGTCGCTGTAGCGCCGGCCCGGCATGACCCTGCCGGTGAATTCGTCGACGATGATCACTTCGCCTTCCTTGACGACATAATCCACGTCCCGCTTGAACAGGGTATGGGCCTTCAGGGCCTGGTTGACATGATGCAGCAGTTCCATGTTCCGCGGCTCGTAGAGATTCTGCACTTTGAGATAGGATTCGACCCGCGCCACGCCCTCCTCGGTCAGCACGACGGTCCGGCTCTTCTCGTCAATCGTGTAATCCTGTTCCTTGCGCAGCCTGGGTATGACCTGGTTGATGCGGTAGTACTTGTCCGTCGACTCGTCGGAAGGGCCCGAGATGATCAGGGGCGTCCGGGCCTCATCGATGAGGATGCTGTCCACCTCGTCGACGATGGCATAGTGAAAATCGCGCTGGACGTAATCCGCGAGGCTGAACTTCATGTTGTCCCGCAGATAGTCGAATCCGAACTCGTTGTTGGTACCGTAGGTGATGTCCGCATGATAGGCTTTCCGCCGCTCGTCGTCATCCAGGCCGTGCACGATGACGCCCACGGTCATTCCCAGCATTTTGTAGATGGGCCCCATCCATGCTGCGTCCCGCTGGGCCAGATAATCGTTCACCGTGACCAGGTGGACGCCCTTTCCGGGCAGGGCATTCAGATAGAGCGGCATGGTTGCCGCCAGCGTTTTCCCCTCACCGGTCTTCATTTCCGCGATCGTTCCCTCGTGCAGGACCAGCCCGCCGAGAATCTGAACGTCGAAAGGCCTCATCCCGACGCTCCGCCTGGCCGCCTCGCGGACGACCGCGAAGGCTTCCACCAGGATGTCCTCCAGGCCGGCTCCCTGCGCCAGTTTTTCTCTGAAGTCGTCCGTTTTGGCGCGCAGTCCCTCGTCGCTGAGGCTTCGAACCGCCGGTTCCAAATCGTTGATCTCCCGCAGAATGAGAGACAGGCGCTTCATCTCGCGGTCGTTTTTGCTTCCGATCACTTTCTTCAGCAGAGCTCCGATCATAAATAACACCTTGAAAAAAAAGCCGGCAACCGGACCGGCAAATGGAATCACATATGCTGCAACGCCGAAAGCCGCCGCATGACCAACCCCTGGCGGCCTTCGGATTTCTTTCCCGGCGGGGATTCTCTACGGCGCCTTCTGTATGGCGATCAGTGGGTCGCCCACGGCGACTTTGTCGCCGGCCGTCGCGAACACCTCGGTGACCTTGCCGTTCACCTCGGAGATCACGTTGTTCAGCATCTTCATCGCCTCCAGGACGAGGAGGATCTGACCCGTCGAAACTTCGTCCCCCTCCGATACGCAGACCTCGCTGACCGTGCCGGTGATCTGGGACCGCACGTCTCCCGCCTTCGCGGCGGCCTCGATTTCCTTGGGGGAAAGCGCGGCCTTCCGCTTGACCTGTTCCCCCTCCCCGGCCAGCTCCGTCAGAATGGGCTCCGGATGGTGATCGATGATGAGGTAGGTCGTTGCGTCGCCGGATTTCGTCTTGCGCTGAGGCCCGATTTCAATGGCATGAAGCCTTCCGGACACATCGGGCACCTCGAACTTCTCGCCGAGCGCAAAACCGCCCTTGCGGAACCAGATGCTGGGGGAGAGCACCCACGTCTTGCCGTACTTGGCTTCAAACTTGAAGAAATCCACCGCATCGTTGGGATGCTGAAGATACAGGACCAGCTCATCTTCCGTCGCCGCCCTTCCCAGGCGGTGTTCGAGCACCTTCTTTTCCACATCGAGATCGACGTCCTCGATTTTCTGATAGCAGGTGTCGCATTCCACGATCTGCTTCCAGTCGGAACCGAAGACCGCCTCGTAGATCTCGTCGGACGGCCGATGAAAGGGAAGGTCGCCGTAACGACCGAGCATCAGATTTTTCAGGTCGTCGCTGACGTCCTTGTAGCGCGCGCCCTTCAGCACATTGTTGACCGCTGTCGTCCAGAGGATCTGCGATCCCGGCGTGACGCTCCACCAGTTTCCCAGCTCAAGCTGTACCCGGGGCAGTTCCTTCTGCAGGATCTCGGGCATCCGGTGG
Source organism: Syntrophales bacterium (assembly GCA_034678725.1). GTDB lineage: Bacteria > Desulfobacterota > Syntrophia > Syntrophales > Fen-1087 > JAXDBM01. The sequence goes on from JAXDBM010000070.1 coordinate 27,565, forward strand.
AGAAATCCCCCCTTGACGGCCTGCTCAAAACTGGAACCCGTGGCGCCGCCCGGCAGCTTGTGGATCTGGGCGGTCGGATCGAAGCCGAGAAACTGCGATTCGAAATCGCGGTAGTACTCCCGTTCCGGCCGCAGCACGTTCGACGTTTCGATGATCGCCTGGCGGTCGATGCCCGCCGCATGATATCCGTAGTCGTTGAGCGTATCCAAAACCGTCAGGATCGGCGGCGGCCCGTAAAAGCCCGTAAAGGCGTGATCGCTGGCATCGACGATTTTCGCGCCCTTCCGCACGGCCGCCACGATCCGCCCGACATCGTTGCCGTCGGTGTTATGGCCGTGGTAGTGTACGATCAGATCGGGGTACTGCTGCAGGATCGCCTCCACGAGTTCGCCGATCCGCTTGGGCGTTCCCAGGCCGCCGTGGTTCTTGATGCAGAGGATGATGTCGTCGCCCGTCACCTCGATGATCTGCCGCACCTTGCCGACATAGTATTCATCAGAGTGCTCCGGTCCCGTGGAAAAGCAGATCGACGGCTCCAGGATCCGGCCCGCTTTCCGGACCTCCTCAAAAACGGGCACCATGTTCGGAATGTGGTTCAGAAAGTCGAAAACCCGCCAGACGTGAACGTAGCGCGCGAAACTCTGAACCGTCAGCCGAATCACGTTGTCCGGGTACGGACGGTATCCGAACAGGTTGATGCCGCGGCAGAGAGTCTGAAACAGCGTGTCCGGCATGCTCCGGCTCAGCACTTCAAGCTTCTCGAGGGGGTTGATCTGTTTACGCAGCATGTCCACATGGACCGAAGCCCCCCCGGTGATCTCAATCGAGAAAAAGCCCGCCTCGTTGCGGGGCTTGGCGGCAAGGAGCTGGGTGTGGGGCATGATCCGGTTCTTGAAATCGGACTGGGAAAGATCCCGCTCCGTATTCGTGATGTAATATCCCTTCTGTTTACGGATCTTGTCCAGAACGGAGGAAGCACCCTGCGCCTGAAAATCCAGGGGTGTAACCCGTTCGCCGGTCATCTGACTGGTCATGTTCATAAATGATCTGTCCTGTTTTCCCTCTGTTGTCTCTTCACGATCACGATCGTGGCCGGGTTGATCGGCGGCCGGGAGCGGCCGGAATCAAGCGGCGTAGGGATTGACTTTCTTCGCATGAATCTCCGCGATCAGCTTCGCCAGTTTGGCAACTTCCCGTTCGGGCTCGGGGTAGTTGAAAATCTCCGGATGGGTTTCGATGTAACCGGTATCGAAACGGCCGGCCTGAAAATCGGGGTCATCGCAGATGGCCAGATAGAAGGGAATGGTCGTCTTCGGTCCCACGATGAGGAACCCGTTCAGGGCTCTCCGCAGCCGCTGCAGCGTCTGCTCCCAGTTGTACCCCCGGACGGTCATCTTGACCAGGAGGGAGTCGTATTCCGTGGGGATTTTGAATCCCTGGTAGACGGCGCCGTCCAGCCGGACGCCGGGTCCGCCGGATGACTGGTACACCTCGACGCGCTTGCCCCCCTCCGGCATGAAATTGTTCTTGGGATCCTCGGCGTTGATCCGGACCTGCACGGCCTTGCCCAGCAGGGTGATCCGCTCCTTCGGGATTTCCAGACGGTGACCTTCGGCGATGCGGATCTGCTCCCGGACGATATCGACGCCGGTCAGCTCCTCCGTGACGGTGTGCTCGACCTGAAGCCGCGTGTTCATCTCCATGAACCAGAATTCATGGGTTCTGGAATCGACCAGGAACTCGACCGTGCCGGCGTTGATGTAACCCGCCTCCCGGGACGCCCGGATCGCGCAATCATACATGGATGCGAGCACGTCTTTGGGCAGCTCCGCCGGCGCGATCTCCAGGAGCTTCTGATGCCTGCGCTGAATGGAGCAATCGCGGGACCCCAGATGAATGATCTGACCGTGACGGTCGGCCAGGATCTGAATCTCCACGTGCCGGGGCGCTTCGATAAATTTCTCCATGTAAATGCTTTCATCGTTGAAGGCCGAAAGGGATTCCGCCCGCGCCTGGGGAAGCTGCACGATGAGGTCCGCCTCACTGACGACTTTCCGGATCCCCCGCCCGCCGCCGCCCGACGAGGCCTTCAGCATGACCGGGTATCCATGCCTGTTGGCAAAGGCAAACGCTTCATTGAGCCCGGCGCTCCCGCGCATCAGATCTCCCGTACCGGGAATGAAGGGAATACCGGCCCGCTCCATGAGCTTCCGGGCCACGACCTTGTTGCCGAGATCGCGAATGACCTGGGGAGGCGGACCGATGAATACAATGCCCTCTTTCTCGCAGGCCTCTGAAAAATCAGCATTTTCCGCCAGAAAACCATAACCCGGATGGATGGCGTCTGCGCCGCTCTTTCGGGCGGCCCAGATGACCTTGTCGATGTTCAGATAATCCTTTCGCGGTCCTTCCCCGATCATGACGGCATCATCCGCCAGCCGGACATAATAGGCGTTCCGGTCGGGCTTCTCGTAGATGACGACGGCGTCAAGGCCTAGTTCCTGAACGGTTCTCATCACCCTCAGGGCAATTTCACCCCGGTTTGCAATCAACACCTTTCTGATTTTCCGCAATGCCATGGCCACCCTTTCCAAAATGTCCGGCCAACCCGTTGAAAAACGATCCAACTGCTTAATATATCAGAGTATTTTCCAGACCCAACAAAAGTTCCCTTGAATAAGGGAGCTTTTATACTGTCATCAAGCCATTCTGTCAACTCAATAATCGCAACGCCCATGACAAATGCGGCGAAAGTCCGGGACCGCAGCAGCCGGGTTCCGCATCCGCCCCATTCCATTTTGCCCAGAATTGTCTTGACTTCAAACGAGGGGTTACGCTAAACAGCACGACCACACGACGATCATCGGTTTGGTATCCGGAAAGGAGCACCCATGGCAAAATATGAATCAACCTCGCTGAGAAATGTGGCCATCATCGGACACGGCGGAACGGGCAAGACATCGCTTTGTGAAGCCTTTCTTTTCACAGCCGGAAAAACGGACAGGCCCGGCCGGGTGGATGACGGAACGTCCGGCATGGACTATGAGCCGGAGGAACAGAAGCGACGCATCTCCATCAGCGCCGCAACCAATTACTTCGACTGGAACAAACACAAAATCAACATTCTGGACACGCCGGGCGACTCCAACTTCGCCTTCGACACCAAAAGCTGCCTCCGCATCATCGACGGTGCCGTGATCGTCATCGACGCGGTCGGCGGCGTCGAGTTCCAGACGCAGAAGGTCTGGGAATACGCCGATGCGTTCAAACTGCCGAGAATCCTCTACGTCAACCGCATGGACCGGGAGCGGGCCGACTTCATGAAATCCGTAAACAGTGTCAAGGAAAAAATCGGCCGGAAAGCCACACCTCTTTTTCTGCCCATCGGAAAGGAAGACGGTTTCAAGGGCATTGTCGACCTGCTGGCCATGAAAGCTTGTCTGTTCGAAGACCCGAAGGGCATCTGCAAATTTGCGGAAGTTCCCGAGGAAATGAAAAGCGACGCGGAGCAGTGCCGTGAAACCATGGTCGAGGACATCGCCGAGTGCGACGAGGCATTGATGGACAAGTACCTGGAAAGCGGTGAACTCACACCCGAAGAACTGGCCATCGGACTGTGCAAGGGGATCGCCTCCGGCGCCCTGTTTCCCGTTGTCTGCGGTTCGGCAACGAAAAACATCGGGGTTTCGACACTGATGGACATGATCGTTCAGTACCTGCCCTCACCCGTGGACCGGGGCGCGGTTGCCGGAAAGAAGCCGGGGAAAGAAGAAGTGGAGCAACGGCGTCCGGAGGCATCGGAACCCTTTTCCGCCATGGTCTTCAAGACAATTGCCGACCCCTATGCGGGACGGCTTACCCTTTTCCGCGTCTATTCGGGCACCCTCAGTTCCGAGGGAAGCATATACAACGCCAACCGAAAGCTGACCGAGCGCTTCAGCAATGCCTTTTTCCTGGAGGGAAAAAACCAGAAACCCGCCGAAATCCTCGTCCCCGGGGATATCGCCGTCCTGGCAAAATTGAAGGAAACGGCGACAGGGGACACGATCTGCAACGAGAAGGCGCCCATCCTGTTCGACAAACTGGAAATCCCTCCCCCGATCATGTCCTTTGCCATCGAGCCGAAATCGAGGGGCGACGAGGACAAGATCGTCTCCTCGATCCACCGCCTGACGGAAGAGGACCCCACGCTGAACTTCCGCAGGGAGGAACAGACCAAGGAAATGATTCTCTCCGGGATGGGGCAGATCCACATCGAAGTCGCCGTGGAGAAAATGAAACGGAAATTCGGGGTGGAGGTCAACCTCAAGATCCCCAAGGTCCCCTACAAGGAGACCATCAAGGGCAAGACCAATGTCCAGGGCCGCTACAAGAAACAGTCGGGCGGCCGGGGCCAGTTCGGCGATTGCTGGCTGGATATCGAACCCCTGCCCCGGGGCGGCGGCTTTGAGTTCGTCGACAAGATCGTCGGCGGCGTCATTCCCCAGCAGTACCGGCCGGCCGTTGAAAAGGGCATCGTCGAGGCCATGGGGGAAGGCGTCGTGGCCGGCTATCCCATCGTGGATGTGAAGGTGACCCTGATGGACGGTTCCTACCACACCGTCGACTCTTCCGAAATGGCGTTTAAGATCGCCGGATCGCTTGGGTTCAAGAAGGGCATTCTGGCCTGCCAACCCACCCTGCTCGAACCCATTGTCAACATTGACATCGAAATCCCCGATGAATACATGGGGGATGTCATCGGCGATCTGAACAGCCGCAGGGGCCGCGTGTTGGGAATGGACACCCGGGGCACCAACCAGATCGTCAAAGGCCTGGCCCCGCTCGCGGAAATCCTCAAATACGCCCCGGACTTGCGCTCCATGACCAGCGGCCGCGGCACCTTCACCTACACGCACTCGCACTACGAGGAAGTTCCGCCCTTCATCGCGGAAAAAATCATCGCGGACTTCAAGGCCAAGAAGGAAGAGGTGTAGGTTGACCTTTCGTGCCGGCGTAATCACCGTCAGCGACAGGGGCTCGCAGGGGATCCGTGAAGACAAAAGCGGCCCGGAGATCGAGAAGATGCTGGAGGGGATCGGAATCGAGATCGGGGGGCGTGCAATGGTGCCCGATGAGATCGATCCAATCCGTGCATCGCTCATCGATTTCACCGATTGCCGGCAAATGGACCTGGTCGTCACGACCGGCGGGACCGGCGTTTCCCCGAGGGACGTGACACCGGACGCCACAATGGCGGTCATCGACCGGGAGGTCCCCGGCATGGCGGAAGCCATGCGCCGAGAAAGCCACCGGATCACGCCTCATGCTTTAATCTCACGGGCCGTTGCCGGCATCCGGGGACGGACTCTGATCGTCAACCTGCCGGGCAGTCCGAAGAGCGTCCGCGAGAACCTTTCGGTCATCCTGCCCGCGATCCGGCACGCAATCGAAAAAATCAAGGGGGATGACAGGGAATGTGCCGCCTGAGAAACCGGCGGGCGTTCTCACCGTGGGTGCCGGGCCAGTAGACCCGCCGGCACTGCGGGCACTCTCGAAAGTCGGCAATGTTCCGACAGACGTACTCCGGAACCCGGTCCTCGACATCATCCCTCTCGACCTTCTCCAGGATCAGATTGCACCGCAGGCATCTGCTGAAAAACCGCTCCGGCGCCGGACGAAGGCCGAACCGTTCGACGACCTCCCGGATCTGCCGTGGAACGCGGTCCGATGCGATGACGAGAATACAGCCGCTGAACTGCCTTTCGGCCATGTTCCGTTTTCGCGTCAGGACAACCCGACCCTCCTCCCGGGCACGGCGCAAAAACCGCCTGTCCGCTTCGCCGCGTTCGCCTTCCGTGTCATAGCCCAGCATGCGCATCCATGTGACCAGCCTTCCCAGATTGGCATCGGCAGCGAAGCGCAGCTCGGGCTGGTCTTTTTCCGGTGAATGATGCGACGGGAGCGCAGACACGGGGCGGCGGGAGGATCTCTTCATCTCCGGATTGCCGATCAGGACACCGGGGATCCGCTTTTCGCGCCGCTGGGGTCGCCCGCTTTGTCGTCCAGAAGCTGCGGTGCTTCGTTAGCCCTCAGATCCTTTCTCAATTCCCGAATGGTCTTGTTCAGTTTCGTGATCGTCCGGGACAGCCGGAACCGTTCCACAATGCCCATGAACCCCGCAAAGACTACACCGGCCAGAAAGGAGATGAAAAGAAGCATGTAGGTCTTCACAACAATGCGATATTCCAGATACTGCAGGGAAACGGGCTCCGTGTTCTCCAGCGAAAACGTGATGATGAACAGCATAACCAGAACCACGATGACCGTATAGAAAAGCTTCATTTCAATCCTCCTGATAGTATTTCCTGAAGCAGGGCCGCAGGGAATCTCTCGTCCGGTAAAGATCTTCAGGGATCACACGGATGCTTCCCACCGTACTCATGAAATTCGTGTCCCCATTCCACCGGGGAATGACGTGGACATGAAGATGGTCGTCGACGCCGGCCCCGGCTGCCTTTCCCAGATTCATACCGATGTTGAACCCCTCCGGCCGCATGACTTCCTTCAGGGATCTCACGGAAATCTCGATCAACTCCAGGGTTTCCGACTTCTCGAGGGGATGAAGGTCCTCGATCTGCCGAACATGGCGGAAAGGGATCACCATGAGGTGCCCGCTGATGTAGGGATAGCGGTTCAGCATGACAAAGGCCGACTTGCCCTCGATGAGAATCAGGTCGTCTTCCCGGATCGAATCCTTGCAGAAAACGCAGCCCGCAGGCTTTTCGCTTTTGATGTAAGCCATTCGCCAGGGCGCATACATCGACTTTGTCATCCCGCTTTCACCCCGAACCACTCTGCCTGTTTCTTGAGGAAAGCTTAACACATTTATCAGGACCGATAAACCGAAAAAAGCTCTTCCTCCGTTTACGGCACAATCACTCCGGGGAATCTTTCGTTTGACATTTCGAGAGGCCTGCATCTATAAAGAAGGCGCATCGATTCGCCGAAGGACCGACCGTCATGATCGAATCCGCCCTGCAAAAAATCGCGGAACATATCCTGAGCCTGGACGAAGCCTCCCTGTCCGGTTTATGGGAGAAATACAAGACCAGGATGGAGCGCTTCGAAGCTTCCCGGGAATGGGAAAAAGCGGTCATCATTTTCTTCGTGATCAATGCCGTCCGGGCCAAGAACCATATTTTCAACGAGCAGATTGCCAAACGCCAGCCCCGCGAATCCGAATCCGGCGCCCCGGCGCCGCCGAAGTCGGGGAAACCCGATTTGAGACGGATCAAATGACCGACCTCGAAACAGCCGAAAGGCGGATCGGCGAACTCCGTTCCCTGATCCGCTATCACAGCCACCGATACTATCAGCTCGACGACCCGGAAATCACGGATGCGGAGTACGACCGCCTCATGCTGGAGCTGCTGGACCTGGAGGAACGGTTTCCCGGCCTGGCCTCACCGGACTCCCCCACCCGGCGCGTCGGAGCCGCGCCCCTGGAAAAATTCAACGCTGTCCGCCACCCCACGCCGATGCTGAGCCTGGCCAACGCTTTCAATGTTGAGGACATTCTGGATTATCATGAACGGATCCGGCGACTCCTGGGCGGGGAAAGCGCCATCCGGTTCGTCGTGGAACCCAAACTGGACGGTGTCGCCGTCAATCTGGTCTATGAGAAAGGCATCCTTGCCGTCGGCGCGACCCGCGGAGACGGTGCGGTCGGCGAAGAGGTGACGCAGAACCTCAAAACCATCCGTTCCATCCCGCTGCGGATCGGTCCGCCTCCGGATGATGAGCGGGAAGAAACTGCGACAACGCCGCTTCCGGAAAGGATGGAGGTCCGGGGCGAGGTCTTCATCGACACCGAATCGTTTCGAAATCTGAACCGGCGGCGTTTGGCTGCGGGCCAGCCGGCATTTGCCAATCCCCGCAATGCCGCGGCGGGATCGCTCCGGCAGTTGAACCCGAAGGAAACGGCGAAACGCCCGCTTGACATCTTCTGTTACGCCCTCGGGGAAGTCCGGGGAGCGTCCTTCCGGTCTCACTGGGAAGCCCTGCAATCGCTCTCCCGATGGGGTTTCCCGATCAACCCCCACATCCGCCGGGCCGAAAGCATTGGGGACTGCATCGACTACTACCATTCCATGGCGGGAGGCCGCTCCGCGCTTCCCTACGAAATCGACGGCATCGTCATCAAGGTGGACGATCTGTCGCTTCAAAGCGAGCTCGGTTCAGTCTCACGAAGTCCCCGGTGGGCGATCGCCTGCAAATTTCCGGCCACCCAGGAAACGACCGTGATCGAGGACATTGTCGTCCAGGTCGGACGCACCGGAGTCCTGACGCCCGTTGCCGTGATGCGGCCCGTCCGCATTGCCGGCGTAATCGTGAGCCGCGCCACGCTTCACAACCAGGATGAAATCGACCGGAAAGACATCCGGATTGGCGACACCGTCATGGTCCAACGTGCCGGCGACGTGATCCCGGAAGTGGTCAAAGTCGTCGTCTCCAGGAGAACCGGCCAGGAGAAAACCTTTGCCTTTCCGGAATCCTGTCCCGAGTGCGGATCAAAAGTGGTCCGGCTGGAGGGTGAGGCCGCGCACCGCTGCATCGGGCTGGCCTGCCCGGCCAAGATCCGGGAGTGCATCAAGCATTTTGCCTCCCGGGGCGGAATGGATATCGAAGGGCTCGGAGACCGGCTGGTTTCCAGACTGGTGGAAACGGGCCACATCAAGGACCCCGCCGACCTCTACGGTCTGCAGGCCGAACACCTGTTCAGACTGGAGCGAATGGCTGAAAAATCGGCGGGGAATCTGCTGCAGGCAATCGAACGTTCAAAAAATCCCCCCCTGGAGAAATTCCTATTCGCCCTCGGCATTCGCCATGTGGGTGAACGGACCTCCGGGATTCTTGCACGGACGTTTCAGACCCTCGACAGGATCATGGCGGCAACTGCGGACGATCTGGTCGGCATCCGCGACATCGGGCCGGAAGTTGCCGCGAGCATCGTAAAATTCTTTCAAGAGCCCTCGAACCGGTCGGTGATCGAAAAGCTGAGATCGGCCGGCATCGCCATCCGGGAACCGGAAACCCTGCAGGAACAGCCACTGCCCCTGTCGGGAAAATCCTTTGTCCTGACCGGCAAGCTGAACGGGATGACGCGCAATGAGGCTCAGAGGATCCTGGCATCTCTCGGCGGATCCTGCTTGGACTCCGTAACGAAAGGCACGGATTTCGTCATTGCGGGAGAATCGCCCGGATCGAAGCTGCGGAAAGCGCGGGAAGCGGGGATCACCATACTGGATGAAAAAGGTTTTCTTGAGTTGATCGGAAGGAAATAACTTGAAGCGGATCCGCGTCACCATTTCCGGCCTCGTTCAGGGCGTGGCGTTCCGCCATGAGACACGGAAGACGGCCCTCTCCCTGAACCTGACCGGCTGGGTCAGAAACCTCCCGGACGGCCGGGTGGAAGCCGTCTTTGCGGGAGCGGACGAATCCGTCGCAGCCATGCTTAGCTGGTGCCGGAAAGGCCCCCGCCTTTCCCGCGTGCGCGACGTCCAGGTGTGGGAAGAAGCGGGCTCCGAATCTTTCGACGCCTTCGAGATCCGCTACGGATGACGGATCGCCCGCCGCGGCAGCCCGCCGTTCTAAAGGGGCCGCGGGCTTCCCTTGGCGTTCAGCTTCAGGTGAATTCCCGGAAGGTTTCCTCGAATCCCTCCATTGCATTGACGATGGTGGCGTCATCGACGCAATAGGCGATCCGGAAATGCCCGGGACCGCCGAACCCGCTGCCCGGAACGGTGAGAATCCTCCTCTTCTGAAGCGCCGTCACGAAGGCGACATCGTCCCCGATCGGCGTCTTCGGGAAAAGATAGAAGGCCCCCTCGGGCCTGTGAAATCTGTAGCCGATCGATGCAAGCCCGTCGCAGAGCAGATCGCGCTTCCGCCGGTATTGGCCGACATCCACCCGCAAACCCTGTATGCCGGCAATGACCCGCTGCATCAGGGCCGGCGCATTGACGAAGCCGAGGATCCGGTTGCAGAGAACCATGCCGTCGATCGCATCCCGAACCCCGGACAGAATCGGATTGACGGCGATGTAACCGATCCGTTCGCCCGGCAGGGAAAGGCTTTTGGAATAGGACGTCGCGACGATGCTGTTCGGACAGGCCTGCAGGATGCTGGGCACCCGGACGCCGTCATAGACGATCTCGCCGTACGGTTCGTCGGACACGAGGTAGATCGTCTTCCCCAGCGCCCGGCCCTTGTCCTCCAGAAGCGCCGCAAGCGCCCGAATCGAGCCTTCATCATAGACCCTGCCCGTCGGGTTGTTGGGCGAATTGATCAGAACGACCTTGGTCCTGTCCGTAATGGCGGACTCCATAGCGTCCAGATCCAGAGAGAAATCATCTTTCGTTTCGACCGTTTTCAGGATGCCGCCGGCGTTGTCGGCATAGAATCGGTACTCCACGAAAAACGGCGAAGGAACCAGCACCTCGTCGCCGGGATCCAGCAGGGTCTTCAGGATGACGTTCAGGGCGCCTCCGGCGCCGCAGGTCATGATGATGTGCTCGGCGGTTAGGGACAGGCCGTGCGGCTCGCTGAGGTGAGCGGCGACGGCGGCCCGCGTCTCCGGGTATCCCGCATTCGGCATGTAGGCATGGCTGCCGGGTCCGGCCGTCTTGACGATCTTTTCGAGATGATCCTCGAAAAGAAGGGGGGGATCGATGTTCGGGTTTCCGAGGCTGAAATCGTAGACCCGGTCGGCGCCAAACTGCTTCCTCAGGCCGATACCTTCCTCGAACATCTTCCGGATCCAGGATGACTGTGTGATAAAGCCTTGTATTTTCTTTGAGATCGTCATGTCAGCTCCTTGGCCGTCAACCTTTTAAGAAGTGTTTGGCCAGAAGACTCAAACCCTGCTGAAGGACGTTGTTCTCCGGAACCGATCCCTCGGGAGTCAGTTTGTCAATCAGTTGGGGCAGTACGGATGCCAATCCATCCGCCGCCTGTGTCTGGGAAATGCCCAGGCTTGAAGCGATCTCACTGATTTTATCCATGCCCAGGGTGCTGGCCATCTGGTCACCTGAAACGGGCTGGTTTACTCCTTTGCCCACCCAGGAAGCGACGATATCCCCCAGGCCGTTGCTGTTGAATTTCTCGATCAGTCCCGACAGGCCTCCGACTTCCGGATGGTTGACCAGATTCAGAACATGTTCCATCAGTCCTTTATTTTCCGTGCCGCCGGAAAGGGTTTCCCCAACCATCGAAACGACTTTATCGAACAGTCCCATGACGCCCTCCTTGGCTTCATCCCACTGAAACGCCACACCAAACGACCGGCTGCCCCATGGATCCGGGGTCAGCCGGTCGGCAAGGAAATTCTTCCCGCTGATCCTGCCACTACTTCTTCTTTGGTTCGGCTTTCTTCGGTTCGGCCTTCTTGGCGTCCTTCACCTCGACCGTTGCCGCCTTCATCGTGTATTCGATCGTCACCTTGGAGCCGACCTTCAGATCGCCGGTCACTTTCGTGGCGGCGTCACGCCCGATTTCCCATTTGTCTTTGCCCTTCTGAACGACGATCGTGTCCGCGTTCACTTCCAGAACCGGACCGGTCACCTGGTAGGTTTTCGGTCCCGCCGCAAAGGCAACGGCGGCAATGAAGAAAAAAGCGCAAGTCAGAATCAGAATCCTTTTCATAGCATACCTCCTTGATCGTTCAATGGAATTTCCCTATCGGTTCCGCTGCCGGAACGCCATTCCGGCAACACTTACCTGACCACGATATACTCTTTGATTGCGTCGAATGTTTTTCCCTTGATGCCGCTGATCTTCATCACATCTTCCACACTCTTGTATGGCCTGCCGGCGATGATCGCCTTTGCCTTGACAGGGCCGATCTCGGGGAGTTTCTCCAGTGTGGCCTGATCCGCCGTGTTGATATTGATCCTGGTGCCGGGGGCCAGTTTGGCCGCCGGGGCAGCGGGTTTGGCGGCCGCCTTGGCTTCCCTGGCGGGCTTGGTCACCTCCGTTTTTGCCGCAGCCGCGGGAACGGCCGATTTGGCCGGCGCCGCCTGCGCCTTGCCGATCGTCACAAACGGCTTGATTCCTTCAATGGCCTTGGCATTCAATCCGGCTTTGGAAAGCTCATCCACGGACTTGTAGGGACGGCCGGCGATGATCTTCTTGGCCGTTGCCGGACCGACCCCCTTGATGGCCTCCAGCTCTTTTTCGGAGGCGTTGTTGAGGTCAACCAGCGCCGCGGCTGCCTTCTGCGGCTCCGCCTTGGCGGCGACGGCAGCCGGCGCTCCGACCGAGGCGATGAACGCCGCGCCGATCAAAAAGACTGTGCACATAAAAAAGAATTGCTTAGCTGAAAAAACCCCTTTTCCTTTCAACATGACATCCCTCCTTTTCCGTTTTTCTCTCGTCCATTGAGCTTTCTGAACCCGGCTCTTGGAATTTTGGATTTATTACCAGAGTCAAAAAGGCTTGTCAAAGGTATTTCTGTTTGACTTTTCTTGACATTTGACCGCGCTTTGCCTAAATTGTTGCACAAGAAAAAAGATGGAGAAAGCCCGATGCCGATCTATGAATTCCAGTGCAAGAAATGCCGAAATGAATTTGAGGTCCTGTTCAGGTCCAGCGACGAAAAGCTGAAGCCGGCCTGTCCCGTCTGCAAATCCAAAAATACCCGGAAAATGATGTCCGCCTTTGCGGGAGGGAAATCGGGCTGCACGTCCTGCGCGGCCACGTCCTGCAGCACAACCTGAGGACACTGATCGGCGCGGCGGTCCGCCGCGTCCCGGACATCCTGACTCCATGGTCTGCCCCGGATCACGGGCGAGATATTTTGTCGTTGCGTTAAAGGAAACAATCCATTATAAGGGGCCGACTTTATCATGGATCTCTCGAAAGGAGCTGGACAGCATGAACATCCTCATTTTTGGACCCAATGGAAGCGGCAAGGGAACCCAGGGAGCGGTCGTACAGAAGAAATTCGGCGTGACCCACATTGAAACGGGCGTGATCTTCCGTGAAAACATCAAGAAAGGGACGGAACTGGGCAAAAAGGCCAAGGGCTACATCGACCGGGGGGAACTCGTTCCCGATGAGATCACCGTCCCGATGATCCTGAACCGACTGAAGGAAGATGACTGCAAGAAAGGCTGGCTTCTGGATGGTTTCCCGAGAAATCTGGCTCAGGCCGAGGCGCTCTGGAATGCCCTCGTGAAGGAAAATATCAAGCTGGACTATGTGATCGAGATCATCCTGGACCGGCAGACCTCCAAGAACCGGATTATGGGCAGGCGACTGTGCGCCCAGGACAACAATCACCCGAACAACATCTTCATCGATGCCATCAAACCGTCCGTGAAGGATGGAAAGATGGTGTGCCGCGTCTGCGGCTGCGAAACGCTGACCACCCGCGCCGACGACCAGGACGAAGCGGCGATCGGCAAGCGTCATGACATTTACTACGACACCAAAACCGGAACGCTGGCCGGTGTGAACTATTTCAAGGAAAGGGTCAAAGTGATCGGCGTCGACGGCCTGCCCGGCGTCAAGGAAGTGTCTGAAGACCTTCAGAAAAAGCTTGCATAGGCCGAACGCGACGCAAGAAAAATATGAAAAAGCCCTCCGAACCACGGGAGGGCTTTTTTAGGTTCATTGATGGAACACATTCGCAATTTCAGCATCATCGCCCATATCGACCACGGCAAGTCAACACTCGCGGACCGTTTGATCCAGCACACCGGCGTGGTAAACGACCGGAACTTCAAGGACCAGATCCTAGACAACATGGAAATCGAAAGAGAGCGGGGGATTACCATCAAAAGCCAGGCGATCTGCCTGCCCTACAAAGCCCGGGACGGAAAGACCTATGCCCTCAACCTGATCGACACCCCCGGGCACGTGGATTTTTCCTACGAGGTCTCCCGGTCGCTCGCCTCCTGCGAGGGCGTCCTGCTCCTCATCGACGCCGCCCAGGGAGTCCAGGCCCAGACGCTGGCCAATCTCTACCTGGCCATGGAACACGACCTGGAAATCATCCCGGTCATCAACAAGATCGACCTGCCTTCCGCCGACGTGGAGCGCGTGATCGGGCAGATCGAAACGGAACTCGGACTGGACGCGGACAGCCATCTGCAGTGTTCCGCAAAAGAGGGCACGGGGATCGAGGAAATCCTGGAAACCGTTGTCCGCAGAATCCCGCCGCCGGCAGGCGATCCGGCCGCGCCGCTTGCGGCGTTGATTTTCGACGCGCACTACGATCCCTTTCGGGGAACGGTGATCTATTGCCGCATCTTTGCCGGACAGTTAAAAGCGGGGGACATCATCCGCCTGATGTTCAACAATGCCCTCTACCGGGTCGAGGAGGTCGGCCATTTTCTCCTGAACCGTGAGAAGCGGCAGAATCTGAGCGCCGGTGAAGTCGGCTACATCATTGCCGGCGTCAAAACGGTGTCCGACGTCCGCACCGGGGATACGATCACCCTGGAAAACCGCCCCTGCGAAAAACCGCTGCCCGGCTTCAAGGAGGTCAAGCCGGTCGTTTATGCTTCGATCTATCCTATTGCCTCCGACGACTACGAAGACCTGGCGGATTCCCTGGAAAAATTCAAGCTGAACGACGCCTCCTTCATTTACCAGAAGGACTCTTCCGTGGCCCTGGGACAGGGGTTCCGATGCGGCTTTCTGGGTCTGCTGCACCTTGACATCGTCCAGGAGCGGCTGGAGCGGGAATACGATCTGTCCATCATTCTGTCCGTCCCCAGTGTCCGCTTTCGGTTCACCCTGAAGGACGGAGCCGTCCTGGAGGTCGACAACCCCGCCCATTATCCGGACCCGATCGCGATCGCGAAGTCCGAGGAGCCCTATATCCGCGCCGTCATGATGATGCCGGACCGGTATCTCGGCGCCGTCATGAAGCTGTGTATGGAGAAGCGCGGCGCCAATTCCACACTGACCTACACCGGGCCGGGGCGGGCCGAACTGATCTTCGAGATGCCGCTGGCCGAAGTCATCTACGATTTCTATGACCGCTTCAAGTCCGTGACCCAGGGTTACGGCTCCTTCGACTATGACGTCATCGACTACCGGGAAAGCCAGCTTGTCCTGCTGGACATTCTCGTCAACGGCGAAAAGGTCGATGCCCTCTCCCAGATCGTCCACCGGGAACGGGCGCGCGCAAGAGGCCTCCAGGCCTGCGAACGGCTGAAAGAGGAGATTCCGCGCCAGATGTTCAAGATCGCCATCCAGGGCGTCATCGGGGGGGAAATCATCTCGAGGACAACCATCTCCCCTTTCCGGAAGGACGTAACGGCAAAGTGCTACGGGGGCGACATCACTCGGAAAAGAAAACTTCTGGAGAAGCAGAAGAAAGGCAAGAAACGGATGAAGATGATCGGTTCGGTAAGCATCCCCCAGAGCGCCTTTCTCGCCGTTCTCAAGTCTGATGCGAGCTAGCGGCATGTCGCCGGCCGGCCTCTACGTCCACATCCCATTCTGCCGTCAGAAATGCGCTTACTGCAATTTTTACTCGATCGTCCTTGAAAAGGATCCTTCGCCGTTCATTCATGCGTTACTCAAGGAATTATCTTTTTATGCCGATGAATTCGAATGCTTTGACACCATATACATCGGCGGCGGAACGCCTTCCATCCTGCCCGTTCAGAGCATCGCAGACATCCTGACAGCCGTCGGCAGGAATTATACGATTCTGCCGGAACCGGAAATCACCGTCGAGGTGAATCCGGGGGATGCCGAATCCGCTTATCTCGAATCTCTCCGCCTTTCCGGGGTCAACCGCATCAACATCGGCATTCAGTCCTTTGACGACCGGCTGCTCCGCTTTCTGGGCCGCCGTCACGATCACCGGCAGGCAGGGGCCGCGATCGAGAACGCCATCGCGGCCGGATTCGACAACATCGGCCTCGATCTGATCTACGGCATTCCGGGCCAGACATTCGGCCTGTGGCAGGAGACCCTGTCCCTGGCGCTCTCCTTCAGGCCGCACCATCTCTCCTGCTATCAACTGACGCTGGAAGCGGACACGTCGCTGGGACAGCAATTCGCTGACAACCTCTTTGATCTTCCAGGTGACGCCGCACAGGCGGAATTCTTTTTCACAACAGCGGATTTTCTTGAAAATTCGGGTTACATCCACTACGAGGTGTCCAATTTCGCCAGAAGCGCCTCCCTGTTTTCAAGGCACAACCAGAAATACTGGCAGCACCAGCCCTATCTCGGCCTCGGTCCGTCCGCCCATTCCTTCTGCCGAGGGAAGCGGTGGTGGAACCATCGCTCCGTGGAAAAGTATGTCGACGCGCTCCTGAACGGCGAAACGCCCGTCGAAGACGCTGAAATTCTCACGGCGGACCAGTTGCGGACGGAAGCCCTCTTTCTTGGTTTTCGGACCCGCTGGGGCATTGACCTGTGTGATTTCGAGGAAAAGTGCCATTTTAATCTTCTCGATGAAAAAAGAGACGCCCTGCAGCGGCTTGCTGCCGCCGGGCTGATTGAAATCAGCGGCGGCAGGATCAGGCCGACCCGAACCGGGCTGGCCGTTGCCGATCAACTGGCGCTGCTGTAGGGAAATTCCTGAAACGAGTTGTCTGATGATGAAAAGAATGAACAAGCGGTTTGCAATCATCCTTGCCTGTGCGGTTCTCCTGCCTCTCGCCGCCGCGCCGGACATTCAGGCGAAGACGCGGCGGCAGCGCCAGCCGGAATACCAGTCGGCGATCGTGATGAACGCCGCCACCGGCGAAATTCTCTTTCAAAAGGATGCCGACCGGCCGCTGCAGCCCGCGTCGGTTACGAAAATCCTCTCCCTCTATCTGATTTACGAGGCCATCGGCGAAGGAAAGGCGCAGTTCCAGGACCCTGTCAAAGTGAGTAGAAATGCGTGGCGGACAGGGGGATCGAGGATGTTTATCGACCCGGGCAGCGAGGTCCGGCTGGACGAGTTGATCCGGGGAATGTCCGTTGTTTCGGCAAACGACGCATCCGTGGCCCTGGCGGAGCACGTGGGAGGCAGCGAAGACGCCTTTGTCAAGAAAATGAACTTGAAGGCCCGCCAGTTGGGGATGAACCGCAGCACCTTCAAAAACCCCCACGGCCTTCCCGCCAAGGGGCAGCGGACCACCGTCCGCGACATGGCAAGGCTTTCACGCGAATATATTCGGCGCTTTCCGCAATCCCTTCAAATCCACGCGATGCAGTCATACACGTACCACAACATCACGCAGTACAATCACAACCTCCTTTTGAGGCGCTATCCGAATACGGACGGACTGAAGACCGGCTACGTCCACGCAGCCGGCTATCACATCATCGCCACGGCCAGACAGGGGGAAACCCGGCTGATTGCCCTGGTCATGGGCGCCCGCACCCCCGGCATCCGCTTTCGGGAAACGGTAAAACTGCTCGACCAGGGATTCGCCCGGGTCAGCCGGCATGCGTCCGCGGTGCCCCATCCCTGAATCCCGGACGGATGCGCCGCTCCAGATCGTTCTGAATGTCGCCGAAATGATTGTAATGAATGCAGGGGGTTCCGTTGCCGGTGCATTTCTCGAACAGAATGCTTTTGGCAAAAACGAGGTCCGCGTACTTTGCGGGACACACATCGGAATAGCTGTCCCCGATATAGATAATCCGGTCATACAGCGGCCGGTAGCGCGCAACGATCCGGCTTTTGCAATTCCCGCATTTCCCGCAGTCGGGGTTGGGCTGAGGAAATTCGATGGAAAGCCGCCCGTTGGCGTGAAAGGTTACGGAGTTGGCAAAATACTCGACCTCCGACAGGCCGCTTTTCCGCAGGATCGCCTCGATGTAAAAATCCAGTCCGTCGGAAAGGATCTTGAGATCCATGCCGACCTGCGTGCAGTAGTCGTGGAAGTCTTTAAAGAAGGGGTCCAGGGATGCCTTTTCGAAGACATAGGCCAACATCCCGTCCCGGTCCCCCCGGAACAGGGGGGCGATTCTGGCATAGGCGACCCGGGATCCGATTCTGCCCTCGCAATAATCCCGATCAATCTCCTCCCACCCGTTTCCGGTAAAGCGGTCCAGCAGCTCGTTGCCCACATCGACCACGCTGGCCGTGCCGTCGAAGTCGCACAGCACCAGGATTCTCTCCGCCGTCACCGGGACTTTCCCTTGAAATACTTGCGGAGGACGCCCAAACCGATCACGATGAGCGCAACCGGCAACAGATAGGCGGAGATGAGTCGGGCATCCAGTCCCCAGTTGTAATTCACAAGCAAAACCACGCCGGCGGCAACGAGGACCCAGCCGCCCAAATCCCGAATGCGCTGGGCCAGGGCACCGATTCCGATCACTATCAGCAGGACGGGCCAGCTCTTGTTGAAACCGAAGGCTGTGGTCTTGTTCAGGATGATCAGAATGCCGACGGTGATGAGGATCAGTCCCCCCGTTAAAATGTGCTGTTTTTCCCTTCGCTCCACCTCGGCCCCCGCTCCTTTCCATGAACCGGTTTTGTCGGCCGTTCCTTCCGCACCTTGCGCCCGCCGAAGGGCAACGGCCTTCCGCGGGCGATTTTATTTTTCGCTTCTCATTTTTCAGCCAGCTTCAAAAACGGCTTGAACAGATCGATCGGAATGGGGAAGATCGTCGTCGAGTTGTTTTCCGATGAAATCTGGTTCAAGGTCTGCAGGTAGCGGAGCTGCAGCGACATGGGCTGCGTCTGCATCAGGGCGGCCGCTTCAATCAGCTTCTGGGCCGCCTGGAATTCGCCTTCCGCATTGATGACTTTTGCACGACGCTCCCGTTCCGCTTCCGCCTGCTTCGCGATGGCGCGCTTCATTTCCTCCGGCAGGTCGATCTGTTTCACTTCCACCAGAGAAACCTTGATGCCCCACGAGTCGGTGCTGCGGTCGAGAATCTCCTGCAGGTGCAGGTTGATCTTCTCCCGCTGGGAGAGGATCTCGTCCAGTTCCACCTGACCGCAGACGCTTCTCAGCGTCGTCTGGGCGAGCTGCGATGTCGCATACAGATAATTCTCCACGTCGATCACGGCGGAATTCGCGTCCATGACGCGGAAATACACGACGGCGTTGACCTTGATCGAGACGTTGTCCCGTGTGATCACGTCCTGCGGCGGGACGTCCAGGGTGATGGTCCGCATGTCCACTTTCACCATCTTGTCGATCACCGGGATCAGGATGATCAGCCCCGGCCCCTTCTGATCGATGACGCGCCCGAGACGGAAAATGACGGCCCGTTGATATTCGTTCAGGATCCGAATAGCGGCGGCCAGGAACATGACAACCAGAATGACGAGTACCGTAATCGTATACATGTTGAATCCTCCTTTATGATGATTCTTCGACCTTGATCCTCAGGGCTTCCACCGCGACCACTTGAATCCGCTTCCCCTTTTCCACGAATTTCTCGCTCCAGGCGTTCCAGTATTCCCCGTGCACAAAGACCTTCCCCTTTTCATGGATATCTGTAACCGCCTCGCCGACGGCGCCCATCATGCCCTCTCTGCCCGTGTGGCGCTTCCGCATCTGTGCCTTCACGACCAAGGCGATCACCCCGGTGAAAAACACGGAAACCATCGCCAGAGCCGGGATCATGACCCGGAGGGATACCTGCAATGCCGGGTCCGGCGAATCGAAGAGCAGAAGGGATCCCAGGACCAGGGAAACGATGCCGCCGACGGTCAAAATGCCGTGGCTCATGACCTTCACCTCCGCGATGAACAGGACAATCGCGAACAGGATCAGGAGCACGCCCGCATAATTGACCGGCAGGGTCTGCATGGCGAAAAAGGCAAGGATCAGCGAGATGCCCCCGACCACGCCGGGAAGGATGACGCCGGGGTGCGCAAACTCGAAGTAAAGTCCGGCCAGGCCCAGAAGGAAGAGGATATATGCAATATTGGGGTCGCTGAGCGCGGCCAGCACGCCCTGACGGATCCCCATTTTCTTTTCCCGGACCAGCGCTCCCTTTGCCTTCAGTACCTTCCTGCCCTTTTCCAGGGACACTTCGCGGCCGTCGATCTGCTCCAGCAGCCGATTCAGATCCGCCGCCACAAAGTCGATAACCTGAAGCCGTAGCGCTTCCTCGGCCGTTATGGACACGCTCTTCCGGACTGCCTTTTCAACCCACTCCTCGTTTCTGCCCCGCTTCTTCGCGATACCGACGACATAAGCCACGGCATCGTTCTCCACTTTCTCCTTCATTGTCTTGTCCATGCCGCCGCCGATCCCGATGCCGACGGGATGGGCCGCCCCGATGTTCGTGCCCGGAGCCATGGCCGCAATATGGGCGGCAATCGTCACGATGACGCCCGCGGAAGCCGCCCTGGCGCCCGAAGGGGAAACATAAACAATGACCGGCAGGGGCGCGTTCAGGATGCCCTTGGCGATGTCCCGCATGGCCAGGTCGAGGCCGCCCGGCGTGTCGAGGAGAATGATCAGACCTTCCGCGCCCTCCTTCGACGCCTCCTCGATGCGCTGGAGGACATACGTGGCGATCGGCGGCGAGATCGTCGCGGCAACCGTGATCGCGTGATAGACGGGCTTCCTGTCTTCGCCGGCGGAGAGGTTCGGGAAAAGGAACGGGAGGACCATTCCGAGGAGAACGAAGATCACCATGGCGAATCGCTTCCTGAACATGCCGGACCTCACAATATTTTCATGATCATCTGCACATCCTCCCAGACCTGCTTTTTTGCCCCGGGATTCCGAAGCAGATAAGCGGGATGGTAGGTGGGCATGAGCGGTATCCCCTGGTAGGCGTGAAAGCGGCCTCGGAGACGGGTTATGGGAATCTCGGTCTTGAGAAGGGTTTGCGCCGCAAAGGTTCCCAGGGCGCAGATGGCTTTGGGCTTCAGGGATTCGAGCTGCTTGACCAGGAAAGGCTCACAGGACATGATCTCGTCCGGCCTCGGGTTCCGGTTGGCGGGGGGACGGCACTTCAGGATGTTGCAGATGTAAACATCAGGACGGGTCATCCCCATGGCCTCGATGATCCGATTGAGAAGCTGGCCGGCTTTTCCCACAAAGGGCCTTCCCTGTGCGTCTTCATCGGCGCCCGGCGCCTCCCCGACAAAAGCAAGGGCTGCCTGAGGACTTCCCTCCCCGAAGACAAGATGGGTCCGCGTCCGGCAAAGGGGACAGCGGCGGCAGTCGCCCAGCTCCTGCCGCACATCCTGAAGAGTCGGCGCCGTGGCCGCGGCATCGAGCGCACGATTCGCGGTTTCGGCCACCCGATCGCCCACCGTCATGCCCAGGTAGGAAGTCCCCCGCTTCAATTCGAGATCCAGGCGGACGCGCGCCCGAAGGGATGCGACCAGCGCCAGCAATTCCCGGCCGGGATCGCAGCTTTCCGTCATGGCGAAGTTTTCCTTCCTTTCGTCCATCAGGCACATCTCAAAGCTTCGTGCGGCGGGCGATCATCGCCTTTGCCCGGTCCAGGATCCGGTCCGCCACATCCGCTTTCTCCATCAGCGGCAATTCCTCCATGCCGCCCTCCCGGTCCAGAATTTTGACGATATTGGTGTCCGACCGAAATCCGGCGCCTTCCTGCTTCAGATCGTTTGCCACGATCAGATCCATATTTTTTGCCAGCAGCTTCGCCTTTGCATTCTCGACCAGGGCTTCCGATTCCATGGCAAAACCGATCAGGATCCGATTCTTCTTCTTTTTCCCGATTTCGGCGATAATGTCGGGATTTCTCTCCAGTTGGAGGGAAAGCAATCCGTTTTTCTTCTTGATTTTTTCCCCCGCGCAAACGGACGGGCGATAATCGGCAACCGCCGCGGACTTGATGACGATGGTGGCCTGCTTCAGATTCCTCATGACGGCATCACGCATCTCGACAGCGCTGGACACGGGTGCGAACACGACCCCTTCTGGGACAGGCAGAGCGGTGGGTCCGCTGACCAGGATCACCGATGCGCCCCGCCGCCTGGCCCTGGCGGCCAGGGCATATCCCATCTTCCCCGTTGAATAATTCGTAATGAACCGGACGGGATCGAAGGGCTCCCGGGTCGGCCCGGCCGTGACCAGTACGGTTTCTCCGGCCAGGTCTTTCACCGTCAGAATGGACAGCACCGCTTCCAGGATATCCGGCGGATCCGGCAGCCTCCCCACCCCTTCGGATTTGCAGGCCAGTTCGCCGGCGCCCGGCTCCATTAAATGATATCCCCGCTCGGCCAGTCTTCTGATGTTTTCCTGAACGATGACATTTTCATACATGCGGGTGTTCATGGCCGGACAGATAAGGACCGGCGCTTTCGTTGCCATGACCACCGTGGTGAGAAGATCATCGGCCAGACCGGAGGCAATCTTCCCGATGACATTTGCCGTGGCCGGTGCGATGACGACAATGTCCGCTTCCTCCGCCAGCGCGATGTGGGCAATGTCGAAATCCCGAACCAGCGAGAATGTCTCCCGGTAGACGGGATGTCCGGAAAGGGTTTGCAGCGTCAGCGGGGTGATGAATTCCTGTGCGTTCTTCGTCATCATGACCCGGACCCGGGCGCCATCCCGGACGAACAGCCTGACCAGTTCCGCCGACTTGTAGGCGGCAATCCCGCCCGTAACGCCGAACAGTATGCTCTTCCCTTTCATCACGGCCGTCCTTCCCCCGCTGCCGCGGAACATTTACCGAATGGCGACAGCATTGATTGAAAATATAGCAATTCTTCAACCCAACATCAAGGAGTTAATCCGGCCGGGCTTTTTTGACTTGCAATAGGAAAGACAAATCATTATATGTGGCGCCGCAAATCAAAATTGCATGAAGGGGTGATTTCATGAACAAGCATTTCTTCCGCTATGTCATCGCCTTGGCGGTCGTCATCGTGCTGACAGGCGGTTTTTTCCTGTTCGGCAGCTATTTTGAAATCGGCAAGCCGGAAATCCGGCTCTCCGAGGATCTGGTCGCCATCGGACGGCAGAAAGGCATGGAGATCACTTTTTACGACAACGGAAGCGGCCTTCAAGAAACAACGGCCGTCATCGTTCAGGACGACAAAACCTACCCGCTCTCATCCGTTCGTTACCCGGAGAAGAAAACGAGCCGGAAAGCGATATCGCTGACGGTCGATCCCTACGAAATGAGGATGCATGATGGACCGGCCACCCTGCAGATCAGGGCCGTCGATTATTCCCTATTCAAAAACGAAACCCGGATCAGCAGGCCGGTGACGATCGACATCACCCCGCCCCAGATTTACCCGCAGAACCCGCAGAACATCCTCAACCCCGGCGGCACCGGCGTCACCCTGTTCCGGACTTCCGAACCCACCGTGATGAGCGGCGTAATGGTGGAAAACCAGTTTTTCCGGAGTTACCCCGTCACGGTTTCGGGCAAGATCTTCCAGATCGTCTATTTTGCCCTCCCCGTGGACGCCAGGCAGGGCGTTACGCGCATCAAGATCTTTGCGCGGGACTCAGCCTTCAACGAGGCTTCCCTGGCATTGCCCCACCTGATTAAAAGCAAGAAGTTCCGTGCCGACAAAATGAGCCTGTCGGACACTTTCCTGCAGCAGAAGATGCCCGACTTTCAGATTTCCAATCCGGAGCTCCGCGGCAAAACATCCTTGGAAACGTTTATCCACGTGAACGGGCAGATGCGGCAGGACAACCTGAAAACCATTCAGGCCATCACCCGGAAAAGTGATCCCCGGCCGCTCTGGCAGGACACCTTTCTTCGAATGAAAAATGCCTCGCCGATGGCGCTCTTCGGCGACGCCAGAACCTACGTGTACCAGGGGAAAATAATCGGCGAAAGCCTGCACGAGGGCGTCGACCTTGCGTCCACGGAACACGCCCCGATCGAGGCGGCGAACGACGGCATTGTCGTACTTGCCGGCCCTTTGGGAATCTACGGCAATGCCGTGATGATCGACCACGGGCTGGGCCTTTTCTCCCTGTACGGTCACCTGTCGACGATCCAGATCCAATCCGGACAGCCGGTGAAGAAAGGCGACCGGATCGGATACTCCGGCGTTACCGGTCTGGCCGGGGGGGATCATCTGCACTTTTCCATCATCGTGGGCGACCGGTTCGTCAATCCCCAGGAGTGGTGGGACCCCCACTGGATCGCCGACAACGTCACGAAAAAAATCGCCCAGGCCAACTGAACCCCGTTATCCGGATTGCCTCGCTCCGGCGCAGCGGATAATCGGGCGCCGGCCGGCGATTTTTGGTTTCAGCTCTTGTTGATGTCCCGGTGGCTGATGCTGACGAGATAGTTTTTGCCGCTGAAATAAGCCACCAACTCATTTGCCATCACGACCGACCGGTGCCTTCCGCCGGTGCATCCGAGGGCAATGTTGAACCGGGCCTTTCCCTCCTTTTCGTAGAGCGGGATCAGAAATTCCATCAGCTCGAAAAGCTTCCGGATGAAAATCCGGCTCTCTTCGAATTCAAGAACGTACCGGCGGACGGCAGCATTGTGCCCGTCATGGGGCTTCAAGTCTCCGATGAAATAGGGATTCGGGAGAAAACGAACATCCAGCGCCATATCGGCATCGGCGGGCAACCCGAAACGGTAGCCGAAAGATGTGACATGGATAATCATTCTCCGCGACGCGGAGCCCAGAAAGTGCCGCTGCACCGCATCCTTGAGCTGATGGACATTCAGGGACGTCGTGTCGAGGACTTTGTCAGCCATCTGCTTCAGGGCAGACAGCTGGCTGCGCTCGCTGAGAATGCCCTCCATCACGGAACCGCGTAGGGACAGGGGGTGGTTTCGCCGGGTTTCGCTGAAACGATGGAGCAGGGCATCGTCGCCGGCATCCAGAAAAAGAATTTCGATCTTGTACCCCTTCCGGTTCAACTCCTCGAAGATCTTCGTGTAGCTTTCCAGAAAGCTTTTTTCCCTCAGGTCCATCACCATTGCGACCTTCGAGACGTCTTTCGACGCCTCGGACTGGATCGCGAGAAATTCGGGAAGCAGGATCACGGGTAGATTGTCGACACAGAAGAAGCCGATATCTTCCAGCGCCCTCAGCGCCGTCGTCTTCCCGGAGCCGGACATGCCCGTTATAATGACCACGCGAAGCGTTTTCATCTTTTCCCTCCCCTTTTGAAAAATGAATGAACAGCCTCTTCGATCCGCGAAACTTCCGCGAATCCCCCGCATGGCACGGGAAGTCCAAAGCGGGGCACCGCGATATCCAGAATCTCGCGGGGTTTCTTTTTGCACGGAGAGCCACCGGGCTGCGGGCGCCCCTTCCTGACCAGGTCAATGACCAGATCGAGAATCGTTTCAGACAGCCGGTCCCGATGCCTGATGATTCGTCCGGTCGGGATGATTCCCGATGCGTTCACATGAACCCGGTTGCGCGAGATCCGATGACCGCGTGCATGAAGGCGGCATCCTTTTCTCTCGATCTCGATGATGTCGTCGGCCACCCAGAGATGGCCCCGCCGAACCAGTTCCACACCCAGGGACGTTTTTCCGATACCGCTGTCACCCGTGATCAGAATGCCCCTGCCGAAGAGGTTCAGAAGCACGCCGTGCACGAAGCAGATCCGATCGATCTTTTCACGGAGCAGGCCCATGAGGCGGCTCTCCAACAGGAACGCATCATGGACCGACGACATCACGCAAATCCGGCTTTGCTCGATCAGTGGAACAAAATAATCGGGAATACGACGCGATCGGGAAAGAAAGACGACGGGAATTCGCAGAGAAGAGATTTTTTTCAGGGCGGGACCGCGTTCGTCCGGATGATGCGCCCAGCGGGAATGAATTGGACCGGGAATGATCAATGCGACACCGGGAAGCAGTTTCGGCGGATACCGGTCTTCAAGAGATTGGACCCGGGCTTGGTCCACGCGTCGCCTCGCTCCCGGCAAGCTGCCCGTGGCGGAAAGGCCCAGCCTATGTTCCGCCCCGCGCAGCAGATCTTCGATCGTCACAGCCGGCATGATTCTGGAACAACACGGCTCCGTTCATGATATCTGATCATCCTGAACCGCGATGATCTTGTAGAGGTCTTCCCTCGTCCGGGCGGTCATCAACTTCGTCCGAAAAACGCCGTCCTTCAGCATTTTCGATATCTTGGCCAGCGCCTTGAGATGCAGTCCCGCTGAATTCTCCGGCGCAATCAGCAAAAAGAACAGGTGGACCGGCTTGCCGTCCATCGCGTCAAATGGGATCCCCGCGGCGCTGCGACCGAAAGACAGGACCAGTTCGTCAAGTCCCGGGATTTTTCCATGGGGAATGGCAATTCCGTCACCAATGCCCGTGCTGCCCAGTCTTTCTCTTTCATGCAGCGCATGGACGGTGGCTTCGGAATCCAGATTCCGAGGGCTTTCGACAAAGGGCTGGACCAATTCCCGAAGGACGTCCCCCTTGTTGTCAGACCGCAGGTCCACCAGGATGTCTTCGACCTTGAGCATATCGATGATTTTCATGCGCCCTTCTCCGCTGATCAGCTGTTTGTCTCGATGAGCGCATAAAGACCGTCTTCACGTCGATAGATCAGGCTGACATTTTCCGTCAGCGCATCCCGATACATGATAAACCGGTTCTTGGAGTCCTCGATCTCCATCATGGCATCGTCCAGGGACATGGGTTTCAAGACGATTCTCCTGGTTTCGACCACCCTTGCATTCAACGCCTCCTCCGCCTCCTCCGGTTGGCCGGAAACGGCGGTGATTCCTTCGGAACGGGTCAAGTTGGTCTTGTGACCTCTGATTTTTTCCTTGCGCTTCTTCAGTTGACGCTCGATTTTTTCAACGGCATTGTCAATCGCCAGATGCATGTCCTTGGATTCTTCTTTCGCATTCACATTCAAACCATCGGCCATCAAATTCACTTCCGCCACATTCCTGAACTTTTCAACGGAGAGAACCACATGCGCTTCAACGGGACGATCAATGTACTTCTTCATTTTTTTCAACCGGTCATCCACATATTCCTTCTGCCAATTTTCTCCCTCTGCATTCCTGAATGTCACAGAAATCTTCATAAACCTGTCCTCCTGTTAAAATGACCCAGCCTCACGGCGCATCCTCGCGCTCCATTCGAAATATCAGCCGGGTAACGCCGGGCGCGCAAAGCCCGTCTGTATATTTTCGTTGTCGCGAAAAGTCAACCCCCATCTTGTTTAAAACAGTCTTTTTCTCCGCGAAGAAGGCAGAATTCCCATCCCTTCCCGGTATTTGGCGATGGTCCTTCGGGCAATCGATATCCCCGCTTTATCGAGAAGCTCGGCAATCTCGCTGTCACTGTAGGGGTTTCTGGGGTTTTCCCCACCGACAATTTTCCGGATTTCTTCCTTCACGCTTTTGGATGCGATATCGTCGCCGTTTGATCGGCTGATACCGCTACTGAAAAAATACTTCAGCTCAAAGATGCCCCTGGGCGTCTGCATGTATTTGTTGGTGACCACCCGGCTGATGGTCGATTCGTGCATCTGGACATCATCGGCAATATCGCGGAGGACCAGCGGTTTCAGATGCTGGATCCCCTTGTCGAAAAAATCCTTCTGGTACCCGACGATGCTCTCCGTCACTTTATAGATTGTCTTTTGCCGCTGCTGGATGCTTTTGATCAGCCAGGTTGCCGACTGCACTTTTTCCTTGACATACTTTTTCCCGGTTTCCTGATCCTCACTGACATTGTCCGCCATCATGATCTCCCGGTAAAAATTGCTGATTCGCAAACGCGGGAGGCCGTCATCGTTCAGGACAATTTTATATTCATCGCCGGACTTGAAAACATAGACATCCGGAATGATCGACTGGATTCTTTCCTCACTGTAGATCCTGCCGGGCTTCGGATCCATGTTGCTGATCAACTGGACGGCCTGGAGAACATCCGAGAGGGAATATTTCATTTTGCGGGCAATCTGGGTGTAATTTTTCAGTTCCAGGTCTCTCATGTGTTCCCGAATGATGCCTTCGACCAGCGGGTTTCCGATTTCGAGAAGGCGCGCCTGAATCAGCAGACACTCCTTCAAATCCCGGGCGGCAATCCCGGGCGGATCGAATTCCTGTATTTTCTTGAGCATTGCTTCAACGCACCCCGCCTCAACCTTCTCCGATAGTGCAATTTCCTCCACATCCACCGTCAGGTATCCATTCTGGTCCAGGTTTCCGATGATCTGTTCGCCGATTTTCATTTCCTGTTCAGAGCACCGGGTCAGCTTCAGCTGCCACATGAGGTGATCCGTCAGGGAAGGAACGGCCGTCAGCATGTTTTCCCAGGGTGGGGCCTCGCCGTCGAGGCGATCGTAGGTGACACCCATGGGTCCGTAATCTTCGAGATACCCATTCCAGTCAAAATCTTCCCTTCCGTCTCCTTCCCCGGTCACTTCGTCCATGCGGTCGATGGCTTTGATCTCTTCCCGTTCAACGACCGGGATGCCATCGGCCTCGGTGTCTGCAACCTTCTCCTGCTCGTCATCCGCTGAAATCTCTTCAAGCAGCGGATTTTCCTCCATCTCCTGGTTGATGGTATCGACCAGTTCGAGGCGGGAAAGCTGCAGCAGCTTGATCGCCTGTTGCAACTGTGGCGTCATAATCAGTTGCTGGGTCAGTTTCAGATTCTGCTTCAGCTCGAAGGCCATGTTACAGGTAAAAATCCTCGCCGAAATAGATTTTTCGCGCCGCTTCGCAATTCGCAATCGTCTCGGGATCTCCCTCAACGAGAATTTTTCCCTCGTTGACGATGTACGCCCTGCCACAGACGGAAAGCGTTTCCCGGACGTTATGATCGGAAATGATCACACCGATGCCCTTGGATTTCAGTTTGAAAATAATCTTCTGGATATCGGCCACGGCGAGGGGATCGATGCCCGCGAAGGGCTCATCCAGCAGGATGTATTTCGGAGACGTGACGAGGGCCCGGGTGATCTCGACCCGCCGCCTTTCGCCTCCGGACAGCGAATAGGCATATTGATCGGCCAGAGCCGACAGATCCAGTTCCGCCAGAAGTTCCTTTAAACGCCGGTCCCGAACTTCCTGTGGGACGTCCAGCGTCTCCAGGATTGCCATGATATTTTCTCCAACCGTCAGTTTCCGGAAAATGGAGGGTTCCTGAGGCAGATAGTTTATGCCCTTTCTGGCACGGATGTACATGGGGTGCC
This sequence comes from Syntrophales bacterium, assembly GCA_034678725.1. GTDB lineage: Bacteria > Desulfobacterota > Syntrophia > Syntrophales > Fen-1087 > JAXDBM01. The sequence continues at coordinate 56,636 of JAXDBM010000070.1, forward strand.
GGCCGATGTCTTCCCGATCCAGATAGATATGCCCGCCATCCGGCTGAATCAGACCGGTAATCATGTAAAAAGTCGTAGTTTTGCCGGCTCCGTTAGGTCCGAGAAGACCGACCACTTCCCCGGGATAAATCTCCAGGTCAATCTCGTTGACGACCTTTCTTCCGCCGTAAATCTTGATCAGCCCGACTGCGGACAGCTTTTCCATCTGCAACAATCTGCCTGGTTTCGCTCATGCCCAGTTTGCAAAGATTCATGCCCCGGAAAGGAGGCTATTTCTTTTCCTGCTTCTTTTCGCTTGGATAAATCGTCGCCGTCACCCGTTTGTTCTGGTCGCTTTCAACGACGCCACGGTCTTCGTCCAGATAGACGATGATTCGGTGCCCCACGATAACGTTCTTCCCTTCCCGCATGGCGGCGTTTCCCGTCATGACGACCTTTTGCGAATCCTGATAAAAGATCGCATGGTCGCCCGTCACGACCCGGCCGGGCTGGGTGATGATGACGTGGCCCACAGCCTCGACCTGATCCAGATCGCCCGTCTCACCCATCCCCCGGATTTCCTTTTTCTTCGTCTTGTCAGGGTTCTCCTTGTAATGAATGATCAGCCGGTCCGCCTTGATGACTTTGTCCCCCTGCGTTGCGACGGCATTCCCCGAAAAAATGACATTTTTTGTTTCATCATATGCATCCAGCCGGTCTGAAACGATTTGAATCGGCTGATTCCTGTCCATTTTAGCCTTTTTCTGGGTCGACGCCGCCTGTTTTGCCAGAACCGCCCCGGGAATCAGCGCCAAAACCACGAAAACGCCCCAAAGCGAGAGCAGAAGGAGGGAGATACTCTTTTTTTCTCGAATCTCTGCAAACATTTTTTCACTCATTTCAATTTAATTTCGGCCTTGACTTTTGAAACAAGGTTCAGCTCTCCGCTTTTCATGTTGACGGTCAGGCCGGTCCCCATGATTTTCATCTGTCCGCTGGACATGGTGACCGGCGAATTCGTGTAAATCTTCCCTTCCGCATTGTTATAACTCAATTTATCCGTCGTGAAACGCTCGCCAGCGTCAGAGGTTCCCTCGACATTGCCCACAATTTCGATATCTTTTTTCTCGGTTTGAAAACGCCCCTTGTCCCCCTTCAGGGTAAAGGACTTTCCATCGGCCGTCAGCATTCGAACCCTGATCTTTTCAAAAAGGGCCACGTTTTCCTTCTTGAGGTATTGCGCCGTATCCGCCTTGATTTCCCATTTTTCACCCGACTGGCCGACATCGGTGTAAATGACATTCTTTACCTGAAGATCGATATTTTCGGCCATGACCTTCAGGATCTTCTCGGGCGCTTTCCTGTCATTCACCACCTTCAGGACAATGGAGACCGACAGAATCACCAGGGCAGACAAACCCGCGATTATCCAAGTTTTCTTTCTAAATCTGATCCTGCTTGAATTTATAGCATTCATGGTCGCAGAAGTAAAGGCGAATCATGGAAATCAGGCAGATCGAATACTTAGGCAAATTCATATTTCTTTGCCACTTCGACCCATTGATCCCGAGATTTCATAATGATCTCACAGACTTCCCGTATAGCCCCCCTACCGCCCCGGTTTCGGGTCACGTAGTGAGCCGCCTTTTTCGCTTCCGGCACCGCGTCCCGCACGGCAACGGCGAAACCGACCCTCCTCAAAAGGGGGATATCAACGACATCATCTCCGACATAGGCGACCTCCGCCGGTTGAAGATCCATCCTGACCAGAAGCTTCTCAAAAACAGCGGCTTTGTCCCAGATCGACTGGTGAACTTCGGTAATTCCGAGGTCACGGGCACGGTGCAGAACAACTTCCGACTGCCTCCCGGTGATCAGGACGACGGAAATCCCGCAGCGCATGAGCATTTTCAGGCCGTGCCCGTCCTTGACGTCAAAATGCTTCGTCTCGCACCCCCTGTCATCCATGATGATCCGGCCATCCGTCAGAACGCCGTCCACATCGAGCATCAGCACCCGTATGGGTTTGATCTTTTCGGCCAGCGGCGCATCACCGGTGTTCGTCATCGCCCCCCCTGCATTCACCCCAATCCTTGTCGATTCTTGACCAGCCGATCGATCCGGACCAGCATGCGAAGAAGATCCGGGAGATCATCAACCGCCAGAGAGTTCGGCCCGTCACAGAGGGCGCAGTCCGGATCCGGGTGAACTTCCAGAAACAGGCCGTCAATGCCGACAGCGACCGCCGCCCTCGCAAGATAGGAGACCATTTCGCGCTGACCGCCGGAAGAGGTTCCCTGACCCCCGGGAAGCTGGACACTGTGAGTCGCGTCAAAAACAACCGGATACCCCATGGCCCGAATCTCCGGAAGCGACCGGAAGTCCGCCACGAGATTGTTATAGCCGAAACTGGCGCCCCGTTCCGTGACCATGATGTCTTCATTGCCTGTCGACGCAGCCTTCTGCAGGATGTTTCTCACATCCCAGGGCGCCAGAAACTGTCCCTTCTTGATGTTGACGACCCTGGCCTGTCTGGCGATTTCGATCACAAAGTCGGTTTGCCGGCACAGGAAGGCCGGAACCTGAAGAATGTCGGCAACTTTAGAGGACGGTTCGATCTCCTCGAAACGATGGACGTCCGTCAGAACGGGAACCGCAAAATTCTTTTTGACTTTCTCCAGAATCTGCAGGCCTTCCCGAAGGCCCGGCCCCCGGTAGGAGCCGAGGGATGTGCGGTTTGCCTTGTCATAGGAGGCCTTGAAGATGAAGGGAATCTGAAGGCGGCCCGTGAGCTTTTTCAAATCATCGGCAAGCGCCATGGTTTTCGCTTCATCTTCGATGACGCAGGGACCCGCGATCAGCACAAACGGTTCATCCCCGCCGATGAGCATCTCATTCAGGCGGATCTGACGCGTTTCTTCCCGATTCCGTTTCAACATCCTCCTTACCCTTCCCGGTTTTTCTGCTCCAGCAGGCGAATCTTCAGCGCCCGGAACCGCTCTGCCGCTTTCTTTGATTCGCCGTTCAATTCATAAGCGGATCGATAGGCGTTGAGCGCCTCTGAATACATTTGCTTCTTTTCATAGGCTTCGCCCAGCCGGACATACACCGCATCATCCCCCGGATCGTGGCGTAAGGCCAATTTGTAAAATTCGACCGCCTTGTCGTGGTTCCCTTTCAAACCGTAGGCCTGACCGAGGTTTGCGTACACGGGCGCCTTCTTGGCAAGGAGCGGCAGAATCTTCTGATAGGTTGCGATTGCCCTGTCATACTGCCTGCCGCGGATATAGTAATCCGAAAGCGTATTCAGGACATCGGCCGTCGGCTGGACGGCAGCGTACTGCTCGTAGGCCCCTATCGCTTCTTTTGTCTTGCCCAGCCTTCCGTAGGTGTAGGCCAGGTTGTACAGGATCTGCGGGTCTTTGTTGCCGTATCGGATGGCCTTTTCGTAGTTCTCAGCCGAGGGATTCAGTTTTTTCAGTTCGCCATAGGCAAATCCGAGATTGGCGTGAATCACGGCCTTTCGCCTGGATTTTGCGACGATCTGCTCATAGAGCTGAATGGCCTGTGGATAATGTTTGTCCCTGTACTCCAGGTTGGCCAGCCGCTCCACAGCGTCGGCATCGCCCGTTTTCCGGTCACCGAACTTGCGGTATATCTTGGCAGCCTCCCTGTTCTGCTTGTTTTTCTCGAGGGCCGCAGCCAGATTCAGCTGCACGACGGACTCCTTCGGATTCAATTCCACGGCCCGCCTCAAGCTGGCAATTTCCTCTCTGACCAGACCCTTTTTCTGGTATGCGAGGCCCAGATTGGCATAGATTGCAGCGTTCCGGGGCTGCTTCCTCAAGGCTTCCCGGTACCACTTGATCGCCTCATCGACATGGCCCGTCTTGAGGGAGACGTCTGCCAGGGCGATCATGGCATAATCGGCCTTTGGAACCTTGGCGAGGTAATTCCGGTACTGACTTGCGGCTTCATTGATCTTGCCGCTCTTCTCGTACGCCTCTCCCAGACGATAGAGGAGAATGGTGTTGTCGGGACTGAGCCTCACCGCCTCCCGGTAATTCGCGATCGCCCGATCCCACTGGTTCAGCTTCCCCTGGGCATAAGCGACGTTGGCGTATGTCGCACCGTCCTGCCGGTTGACCTGAAGCAGCATGGCGCCTGTTTTGACGACCTGGTCATAGTCCTTGCCGTTCATGTAGCACTTGAGCAACTCGGACAGGGCGGCGGCATCGTCCGGCTTGCGGGCAAGGACTTCCTTGTACAAGGCGATCGCGTCCGCTGTCTTGCCCTGGCGGGTGTAGACTGCCGCCAGCATTTTCCGGACCTGTGTGTCCTCGCGGTTGACGGCGATGGCCTGCTTGAGATAGTCCGCCTGCAGGCGCTTATCATCGGAATCCTTCGCGTATCTGAGAAAATCCTGCGGTGTGATGGTTACTTTCATCGGAATCCGGGCGATCACGCTGTCACGATAGAGCACGTTGATGTGATGCTCGGGAACCTGACCGGCCGGCGGACCGCCTTTGCTCACCGTCATCAATTTGTCAATGAGTTCGATCCCCTTGAGAAGCCGGCGGAAGTCATTCTTTTCGCCGAGCCCTTCAACATCGACGGCAACGCCCTTTTCCAGCAGATCGTCCGAGACGATGCCCTTGATGACGAATTCATCCCTGTAGGAAAGATCGAATGCGTCCTGTGCGCTCAGTTGGTAGTCCTTCCCGTTCTTCTCCACCAGCAGATAATAGAAATGCGGATTCCGGCCCAACACAAAAAAGGAAAATGCGTTGACCGCCCGCGTTGCGAAAAAAGGAGCTTTGACGGACGTCCGGGAAAAGAATGCATAACCCCCTGCCCCCAGCAGGATGACGAAAACAGCGGCCAGGATGAGAGCGATCTTCCGTCGCCCGGGAGGTTTGATCTTCTTTCTTACGGCCGGCCGGCCCGATTCATATTCCATGCGTTAAATCCGGCAGATAATTCTTAATAAATTAATAAATTTAATTCGTTATATCAGGATATGGTCCGGTCCGTCAGCTCCGCGGATGGTACTTCCTGTGAACATCCCTCAGCCGCTCCCGTGTGACATGGGTGTAGATCTGCGTTGTCGAGATGTCGGCGTGACCCAGCATCATCTGCACGGAACGGAGATCGGCGCCCCCTTCCAGCAGGTGGGTGGCAAATGAATGCCGGAATGTGTGCGGATGAACCTTTGTCCCCAATCCCGCCCGGAGTGCGTATTTTCTGACGATTTTCCAGAATCCCTGTCTCGTGAGCCCCTGCCCGGACCGGTTCAGAAACAGCAGGTCGCTCTGCCGTCCCTTTATCAGCCGGGGTCTTGATTCCTCGATATATCGACGCAGGCAGTCAAAGGCACACCGACCGATCGGAACAATCCGCGCCTTCCCCCCTTTGCCCATCGTCGAGAGAAAGCCGACCTGCCAACTGATATCGTTCATCTTGAGATGGATCAACTCGGAGGCGCGGAGTCCAGTTGCGTACATCAGCTCAAGCATGGCCCGGTCCCTCCATCCGGCATTTCCGTCCGGAAGGGGCTGCTCCAGCAGATGGTTCATTTCCTCACGGTTCAGCGTTCCGGGCAGGCGCATCCAGACCCTTGCCAGTTCGATGCGGACAAGGGGATTCCGGTCCGCGATTCCTTCCCGCAGCAGGTACTTGTGAAATCCCCGGACAGCCGCCAGAGCACGGTTCACGGAACTTGCGGAAAGTCCCGCGCTTTTCCGTTCGGCGAGATAGGCCATGACAACATCGGGGGAAATTTCCTGGGGAACTGCGCAACCGCTTTTTCGGGCAAAAGCGAGGTAGCCGTTCAAGTCGCGGCTATAGGCGTCCAGAGTGTTTCTCGAGCATCCTCTTTCAACGAAAAGGCAGTTCAAATACTGATCCAGAAACTCGTGCATGGAATGTTTTTAACGCAAATGAGGCGGGGAAGCAAAGCTTTTTTAAAAAAGATAAATTTATTGACATCAAACCGGGCTTATGATAATCGGACGGACGTCAAATGCGGCCAAGTTACAAGCTTTTTTATTTCAGAAAATCTCGAGAAACGTCCCCGGGGGCAGTCAGTTCAAATGGCGGCTTTGGGCATAGCCGCCACAAGCCGTTTTTCGCACAAGGAGGTCATCGTGACCCTCAATGATGTAAAAGAGATACTGAATGCCGATGTTCTGGTCGGACAGGATCAGATGGAAATGGAGGTAAAGACCGCCTTTGGCGCTGACCTGATGAGTGACGTGCTCGCATTTGCCAAATCAGGCAGCCTTCTGCTCACCGGATTGACAAACCCCCAAGTCATTCGCACATCCGATATCCTTGACATTGCCGCCATTGTGATGGTCCGGGGCAAAAAACCGGTTCCGGAGACCATCCGTCTGGCGGAAGAGCTTAAAATTCCGGTCCTTTCGACAAAATACATTCTCTTTGAAACAGCCGGTCGTTTGTATGAAAAAGGCATCAAGGGTTGCGTAGAAAGGGTTGACAGCAACATTGAACGCCCCTGAAAAACCCATCTATGAATGCAGCTACACCGTTGAGGGTGGAAATTTTGACGAGGCGGGGAAGGTTTCCAGCCAGATCAAGGCGAATTTGAAAAAGCTGCATCTGAGCCAGGACGTCGTCATGAAGGCCTCCCTGGTCGCCTATGAATCAGAAATCAATATCGTCTCCTATGCAAAAAGAGGGATGATTCAACTGTCCGTAACGCCCCATAAGGTCAAGATCGAAACCATCGACGAAGGACAGGGGATCCCGGACATCGATCTGGCCATGCAGGAGGGCTATTCCACCGCAACCTCAAAGATCAGGGAAATGGGCTTTGGCGCGGGCATGGGATTGTGCAACATCAAGAAATTTTCCGACCTGTTTCAGATCACTTCGGAAATCGGCAAGGGAACCCATCTGAAGATGGTCATCAATATTGCCAACAACTCGTCATAAAGGGGAAAAAGAAAGCCGGTGGACCTCGCATCAATCGTTAAATTTTTGAACCTGAAGGTTTGCGCGGGCGCGGACCAGCTCAACCGACCCGTACGCGGGGGGTACACGGGCGATCTTTTGAGCGACGTCATGGGAAACAGCAAGGAAGGGGATGTCTGGGTCACGCGACAGGTCCATCAGAACATTGTCGCGGTGGCCAGCCTGAAGGAGCACGCCGGAATCATCCTCGTCCACGGGGCCCAGCCGGCAAAAGACACACTGGAGAGAGCGACGCGGGAAAACATACCCCTGCTGGTATCCGAACAATCCGGCTTTGACGTCGTGGGGCAGATCCACGCCCTGATCGCCAAAGAGAAAAATAACGCCGTTTCGGGGCATTAAGACCATGCGAATCATGGTCTTTTTTTTGATATTTTTTCAGGATACGCATCATGCTCAGGGCGTTTCGCTGCGATCTTCACATGCACACCTGTCTTTCGCCCTGCGCGGAATTCGACATGTATCCGAAAGCACTCATTGACAAATGCATAAGCGAAAAGCTGGACCTGATCGCCGTCTGTGACCACAACGCATCGGAAAACGTGCCTCCCGTCCTGAGCCTGGCAAAGGGGAAGCCGCTGACCGTTCTGCCGGGGATGGAAATATCCAGCATGGAGGAGGTGCACCTGCTGGCCCTCTTCGACGACCTGGGCGACCTTCTGAAGCTTCAGCGGATCGTCTACGAAAATCTCCCGGGCAGAAATCAGGAGGAGCTTTTCGGATGCCAGGTCATCGTCAACGACCGGGATGAAGTGGAGGGCATGAACGAGCGGCTGCTCATCGGTGCAACCCAACTGCCGCTTCAGGAAATCATCGACCGGATTCACTCCCTGGGCGGCCTTGCCGTGGCTTCCCATATCGATCGCCCCAGCTACAGCGTCATCAGCCAGCTTGGATTCATCGATCCGTCCATGCCCTTTGACGCCCTGGAGGTCACGCCGGCAATCGGAATCAGGGGGGCCCGGCGGCAGTACCCCGAGCTTTCCTCCTTTGCATTTATCGAATCATCGGATGCCCATTTTGTCCATGATATCGGTCGGGCGTTCACGACGATGATCCTCGCGGGGGCAAACATCCGCGAGCTGAAGCTTGCCTTTGAAAACCGGGACGGGCGCCATGTGGAGGCACCGTGAGCCGTGCTGGAACTGTCCCTTCATATCCTGGACATTGCGGAAAACAGCATACGCGCCAGGGCCCGCCGGGTCGTAATCGCGATGACGGAAGATGGCGAAGCGGACCGGTTGACACTGGAAGTCCGGGATGACGGAAAAGGGATGACCGGGGAGGAGCGGAAGCGGGCCCTGGACCCTTTTTACACGACCAAGAAAGTCCGGCGTGTGGGACTGGGGCTTCCGATGCTGGCACAGGCCGCCGCCAATACCGGAGGAAGCCTGGAAATTGAATCGAATCCGGAGGCGGGCACCACGGTCCGGGTTGTCTTCGGGCTCCGTCACATCGACCGTCAGCCCCTGGGGGATCTGCCGGGGACAATCGTTACACTGGTGGCTGGAAATCCGGACATCCGCTTCGTCTACCGCCATCAACGCGACGGTCGGGTCTACACGCTGGACACGGATGAAATCAAGAGGGAAATAGAAGATGTCCCGATCAATCACATCGAGGTTTTAAAATTCATCCGCCATGATGTCGAGGATGGTCTGAAGGAAATCAACGCGGAGGCATGAAGCAAGGAAATATAGGGATGAAGGAGGCGTCAATGAAATTGGAAGATGGTGACCTGTTGAAAGAATTCACTCCGGATCAAATCGCAAAACTCGATGCGATCATTCAAAAATACAAGGGGAAACCGGGCGGGCTGATTCCCGTTCTCGAAGAGGCCCAGGTGTCTCTGGAATATCTGCCCATCGGCGTGCAGAAACGGATTGCCAAAGGCCTGAACCTGCCGTTGAGCCGGGTTTACGGCGTGGTGACTTTCTATTCGTTTTTCACCATGACCCCCCGGGGAAAGCACACCGTCCGCGTGTGTCTCGGAACGGCCTGCTATGTCCGGGGAGGCAAGGCCATTGCGGAAAAGCTGGAAAAAGAATTCGGCGTCAAGGAAGGCGAAACCACGCCCGACCGGATGTTCACCTATGAGACCGTCCGGTGCCTGGGCGCCTGCGGCCTGGGGCCGGTCGTCGTCATCGATGAAGATGTTCACGGCCGGGTCAAACCGGGCAAAGTCCGGGAAATTCTCAGCCAGTACAATTAACGATCAGCGGGGGAGAGATCATGGCGAAACTGAAAATAGAAGACTTGAAGAAGATCAAGGAAAAGGTCCATGCGGAAACGGCCCTGCGCGATGGCGATCGACGGGCGAAAATCACCGTTCACATGGGAACCTGCGGCATCGCCTCCGGCGCGAGAGAAGTCATGGATGCCCTGATGCGGGCCATCGAGGAGGTGAACGTGACGGACGTGGCCGTGACCACATCGGGCTGCATGGGCCTGTGCAGCCGCGAACCGCTGGTCACCGTTGAAATTATCGGCCAGGAGCCGATCAAGTACGAATATATGGACGCCAATAAAATGAGACAGGTCTTCAAAAAGCATGTGCTCGAAGGGGACATCCAGACCCCGTTCGTACTGGCACGGGGCGCGGAGAAGACAAAATAGCGGCTGACGAAATGGGCCGCGGGCCGAGGTCAGGCGGCTGCCAATACAGGCTGAAGGAGGATTTAAACCAAATGAAAATGTTTCGTTCGCACTTGTTGCTCTGTGGCGGAACCGGCTGCCATGCATCAGGAAGCCTGAACGTCAAGAAGGCCATTGTTGCCGAGCTTCTGAAGCGGGGACTTGCCGAAGAAATAAAAATCGTGGAAACCGGATGCAACGGCTTCTGCGCCATGGGCCCCATCATGGTGGTCTATCCCGAGGGGGTCATCTACATGCAGATCAGGCAGGATGACATTCCCGAACTGGTGGAAGAACATCTGGTCAAGGGAAGAATCCTGCAGCGTCTGCTGTACCGGGAACCCTCCACGGAAGCGGTGATTCCGACCATGCAGGAAATCCCGTTCTTTGCGCTTCAGGAACTGCGCGTCCTGAGAAACCGGGGTCTGATCGACCCGGAAAAAATTGAGGAATACATCGCCCGGGACGGATACGCCGGAATGGCCAAAGCCCTCACTGAGATGAAACCGGAAGACATCGTCAGGGAAATCCTGGACTCCGGTTTGCGGGGCCGCGGCGGCGCCGGATTCCCGACCGGATTGAAGTGGAAATTCGCATCCCAGTCCCCCGGTGACATCAAGTACGTACTCTGCAACGCCGACGAGGGCGATCCGGGCGCTTTCATGGACCGCAGCGTTCTCGAGGCGGATCCCCATGCTGTCCTGGAGGGCATGGTGATCGCCGCCAAGGCCATCGGCTCCCATCACGGCTACATCTACTGCCGGGCCGAATATCCCCTGGCCATCCACCGCCTCAACATCGCCATCGCCCAGGCCAAGGAAGCGGGCCTGCTGGGAGAGGACATCCTGGGAACGGGCTTCGATTTCGACCTGGAGATCTACCAGGGCGCCGGCGCCTTCGTCTGCGGCGAAGAAACGGCGCTGATGACATCCATAGAGGGCAAGCGCGGAATGCCCCGCCCCCGGCCCCCCTTTCCCGCCATCGCCGGCCTCTGGCAGAGGCCCAGCGTCCTGAACAACGTCGAAACCCTGGCCAACATCGGCCAGATCATCCTCAAGGGTGCGCAGTGGCACGCCGGCGTCGGAACGGAAAAGAGCAAGGGGACAAAGGTCTTCGCCCTGACCGGTGACGTCAACAACGTCGGACTGGTCGAAGTCCCGATGGGAACGACGCTGGGAACCATCGTTTACGACATCGGCGGCGGAATCCCCAAAGGCAAGAAATTCAAGGCTGCGCAGCTGGGCGGCCCCTCCGGCGGCTGCATTCCGATCCAGCATCTCAATGCGTCGGTCGACTACGAAAAGGTCGCCGAGCTCGGCGCCATCATGGGTTCGGGCGGACTGATCGTCATGAACGAGGACAACTGCGCTGTCGACATGGCGCGTTTCTTCATGGATTTCTGCCAGGATGAATCCTGCGGCAAGTGCACCCCCTGCCGGGAGGGCACCAAACGGATGCTCGAGATCCTGACGAACATCACGCAGGGAAAAGGCAAGGAGGGGGACATCGAGCTGCTCGAACAGATGGCCCCCATCATCAAGGATGCCTCGCTCTGCGGCCTCGGGCAGACGGCGCCGAACCCGGTGCTGAGCACACTTCGCTATTTCCGCCAGGAATACGAGGAGCACATCCATCAGAAATACTGCCGTTCGGCGGTCTGCACGGCGCTGTTCAAGTCGCCCTGCCAGAACACCTGCCCGATCGGGATGGACGTACCCGCCTATATCGCCCTGATCCGCGCGGAGCGTTTCGAGGATGCGTACAAAGTCATGCTCCGGACCAACCCCTTCCCCTCGGTGTGCGGACGGGTCTGCGATCACAAGTGCCAGACCAAATGCCGTCGCGGCAAGATGGACGAGCCGATTGCCATCAAGTTCCTGAAGCGGTTCATCACGGACAATGCGCCCCGGCCCAAAATCGTCCCGGTGCCGGTTACCCGGAAAGAGAAGATCGCCGTCGTCGGCGCCGGACCGGCGGGACTCACCGCCGCACGCGACCTGGCGCTGCGGGGCTACGGCGTGACGATCTTCGAGGAACTGCCCAACCCGGGAGGAATGCTGCGCTGGGCGATTCCCGCCTACCGCCTTCCCCGGAACATCCTGGACCGGGAAATCGACGACATCCGCAGCCTGGGCGTGGAGATCAAGTGCAACACCCGTGTGGGCAAGACCATTTCCTTTGACCAGGTCGGCAAGGATTTCGACATCGTTTACCTCGCACCCGGTGCACACAGAAGCCAGAAAATGGGCGTGGAGGGGGAGGACAAGGCGGGCGTGTACGGCGGCGTCGAATTCCTGAGGGATTTCAATGCCAATGAAGCGGCATGGATGAAGGGAGACAAAAAGCTGGGCGACAGGGTCGCCGTCATCGGCGGTGGGAACTCCGCCATCGATGCGGCCCGTTGCGCCATCCGGCTCGGCGCGGAAGTCACGATCCTTTACCGCCGCCTGCGCCAGGACATGCCGGCTGCCGCCGAGGAGATTGAAGCGGCGGAACATGAAGGAATCAAGATCGAGTACCTGGTGGCGCCGCTGAAGATCGTTTCCACCGACGGAAGGGTAACCGGGATCAGCTGCGAGCGGATGAAGCTGGGAGACTTCGACAAGAGCGGGCGGAAGCGGCCGGTTCCCGTCAAGGGGTCCGAATTCACCCTGTCCGTCGATGCCGTCATCGCGGCCATCGGACAGGTTCCCGATCTCTCCTTTGTCCCGAAGGACAGCGGTGTGCGCGTCAACAAGTGGGACTGCTTCGACCTGGCGGCGGGCAGCCGGTCCCGGACGACGGATGACCGGTTTTACGCCGGCGGCGATGCCGTGACCGGGCCCGATACGGTGATCGGCGCCATCGCGGCCGGTCATCAGGCGGCCGCCGACATCGATGCGGAGATCCGACGGAAAAACGGAGAGCCTGCCTACGAGGCGCCCGCAGAGGAAAAAATCGACATCCCCCTCATCATCGATGAGGAATCTGCGGAAGCCCCGCAGACAAAAATGCCCGAGCTGGATGCCCGGGCCAGAAAACTGAGCTTCGTGGAAGTGGAACTGGGCTTTGCCCGGGAGGATGCGATTCGGGAGGCGATCCGCTGCCTGCGCTGCGACGCTGAAATTTAAGCGGCGGATCGAACCGGCTCTTTGTCAGGGTACGGGCTGCATCCATTTGCAGCGGCTGCCGTCGTAGAACCATTTGTCTGGAAAGCCGCGGCGTTTGGCAAAGGTGGGATTTCTGGACCAGTGCATGAGGTCCAGATAGGCATCGTGTATTTTCCGGAAGGTTTCGGCGTCGCCCCCCACATCGGGATGGTGAATTTTCGCCTGCCTGCGGTAAGCGTCCCGAATGACCGCCGGAAGGTCCGGGGCCATGAGGTCGATCCTGCTGATCTTGAGCGCGGTCATCGAGGTCCCCCGTAGCGAAGGAACGATCGTCTGGACGGGCCTGACGGGCCGCATGGGCGTCGGATTTCGCACCGCTTGGGCAAGAACATGGCGGGAGGCAAGGTACCGCTTGTGCGTTCTTTTCTGCTCGGTCCACCACATCTCGCCGAGGATGTCCGCCATACGGCTGAAGTCCTCGGCGGGTGTTCTGTTTCTGGACCGGGGGTAAAAAAAACTGAAGATGTCGTTTTGCCCGTAGGTCAGCATATCCATGGCAATGAGAATGTCTGAAAAGTAGAACGTCGCGTAACGGACATTCAGCGCCTGGACGAGACCGACCCGCATGTCCAGCTTGTAACCGAGACGCTGCCTGCAGTAGGCGGAGCAGTAGCGGCGGCGGCCCGATATCTCGGTCGTGCCGCAGGAAAGGCAGCGATTGATTTTTCGCCTTTCACCGGATTTGGATATGATGATGATATCGTTCATTGCCTGGTCCGCCGCGGTGACGATACCCCGCTGTTCGCCGGGACGCCCGCAGCCCTCATTACCAGACAGCGACCTCAAAAGGCAACTCTTTTCAAAGGCTTTTCTGATTGACAAAAAAGCCGCATTTGCATAGAAATTGCGGCGGAAGGAACGATCCAGCGCCCGTTTGGGGCACGAGAAGGAGTATCCCATGGACAAAAAGATTTTAGTGACGATGGACGGCCGTGAACTGGAGGCCAATCCCGGGCAAACCATCCTGGAGGTCGCCCGCGCGAACGGAATCTACATTCCCACCCTTTGCCATTACGCGAAAACGACCAGCGTCGGCGCCTGCCGGGTTTGCGTCGTGGAGGTCAAAGGTGCAAGATCCTTGGTCGCCTCCTGCTGCATGCCGGTCAGCCCGGGCATGGAAATCCGCACGAATACAAAGGCGGTTCGCGACGCACAGCGTCTGATCGTCGAACTGCTCTGGGCGTCGGGAGACCACAACTGCCTGACCTGCGAGCAGAACGGCGCCTGCGAACTGCAAAACCTGATCTACTGGCTGAAAATCGAAGAGCCCCGCTTCGGCATTCGATCGCCGGGGCATGCCCACGAAAATACGAACACGATGATTTCGCGGGACCTCAACAAATGCATCCTCTGCGGAAGGTGCGTCCGGGCCTGCAACGAAATCCAGGTGAACGAAATTCTCGATTTCTCCATGCGCGGCTCCCGCGCCAAGGTGGGACCGGCCTTCGACCAGGACTACATCGACTCGGAATGCTACTTCTGCGGCGAGTGCGCCGACGTTTGCCCCGTGGGCGCAATCACCTTCCGCCAGGCCCGCTTTGCCGGCCGCCCCTGGGAAATTCAGAAAGTCCGCACCACCTGCACCTACTGCGGGGTGGGTTGCCAGATGGACCTCAATGTGCATCAGGGCAAGGTCGTCAAGGTCAGCGGAAACCGGAGCTACGGGGAGCCCAATGAGGGCAGCCTCTGCGTGAAAGGCCGCTTCGGCATCGACTTCATGGACCATCCCGACCGCCTGAAGACGCCCCTGATCCGGAAGGACGGGGAACTGGTTGAGGCCGGCTGGGGCGAGGCCCTGGATTACATTGCCGGCAAATTCAAGGCAATCCGGGACCAGGAAGGACCGGACGCCTTGGCGGGACTGTCATCGGCGCGCTGCACCAACGAGGAAAACTACCTCTTCCAGAAATTCATGCGGGCGGTGATCGGCACGAACAATGTGGATCACTGCGCCCGACTCTGACACTCCGTCACGGTGGCCGGTCTGGCCGCCGCATTCGGCAGTGGCGCAATGACCAACTCGATTTCCGAGATCGAGTTTACCGATCTGATTCTCGTTACGGGAAGCAACACCACAGAGAACCATCCGATCGTGGGAATGAAGGTCAAGCGCGCGGTCCGCCAGCGTGGCGCGAAGCTGATCGTCATCGATCCTCGGGAGATTGACCTCGTCAAGTATGCCGACATCTGGCTGCGTCAGAACCCGGGGACGGATGTGGCCGTCCTGAACGGTTTGATGAACGTGATCATCACGGAGGAACTTTACGCCGGGGAATATGTGGAAAACCGGACGGATGGATTCAACGCCCTGAAGAAGGTCGTCGCGAAATACACGCCCGAACACGTCGAAACGATCACGGGCATTCCCGCGGGAGACCTCCGCAGGGCCGCCCGGATGTACGCGCGGGCCGACCGCGCCGCCATTCTTTACGCCATGGGCATGACGCAGCACATTTCCGGAACGGACAACGTGAAATCCTGCGCGAACCTGGCGATGCTCTGCGGCAATGTGGGCATCGAGGGCGGCGGCGTCAATCCGCTGCGGGGCCAGAACAATGTGCAAGGCGCCTGCGACATGGGGGCGCTGCCCAACGTTTTTCCGGCCTATCAGCAGGTCGCCAGCGAAGAGGCCCGGGCCGCCTTCACAAAAGCCTGGGGAGGCGCGGTCTCGCTCTCCGCGAAACCGGGGCTCACGGTGGTGGAAATGATGAATGCCGCCCACGAGGGAAAAATCAAGGGTCTGTACATTATGGGGGAAAACCCCATGCTCAGCGATCCGGACCTGTCCCACGTGAAGGAATCACTGAAACAACTGGACATCCTGGTGGTCCAGGACATTTTCCTGACGGAAACCGCGAGACTGGCCGATGTCGTACTCCCCTCCGCCTGCTTCGCCGAAAAGGACGGGACCTTCACCAACACGGAGCGGCGCGTGCAGCGGGTCCGGAAGGCCGTCGAAGCCCCCGGGCTCGCCCGTTCGGACTGGGAGATTATCGCCGATCTGTCCGGACGGATGGGCTATCCCATGAATTACGCCTCGGCGGAAGAAATCATGAACGAGATCCGCCGGGTCACCCCGAGCTACGGCGGCATCACCTACGAGCGGATCGAAAAGGAAGGGCTCCAGTGGCCCTGCCCGAACGCCAGCCATCCGGGAACGAAATTCCTGCATCGGGACCGGTTCAGCAGAGGCCAGGGACTTTTTCACGCCATTGAATACATCCCGCCCGCGGAGCTTCCCGATGACGCGTACCCGATGATCCTCACGACCGGCCGGGTCCTTTACCATTACCACACGGGCACGATGACCCGCATGGCCCGGGGCCCCTCGGAGCGTTGCCCGGAAAGCCTCGTCGAGATCAACCCGGCCGACGCCCGGCGCCTCGAGATCGAGGAGGGCCAGTTCGTGAAAGTCACCTCCCGGCGGGGGACCGTTTCGGCCAAGGCCCGCCTCACCGAGCGCTCGGCCAAGGGTACGATCTTCATGAACTTCCACTTCCATGAAGCGGCCGTCAACCTGGTGACCAACCCGGCACTGGACCCCATCGGCAAAATCCCGGAATACAAGGTTTGCGCAGTCAAGGTGGAAGCGGCATAACGAGCGGACGGGCGTGGCCCGGAACGCATAAAAAAGAGAAGGCGGTCCGGAAACGGTCCGCCTTCTCTTTTTGTTCAGCGCTCGAATACCTCAGTTCATCTCACACCTTTTTCGGCGCCGGCGGCTTATAGGCAAGGGCAACGGCAAAACCGACCAAAAGCAATCCCGCGGCAACATAGAGAGCCTGTTTCGGGATCTGGGCGAACACCAGCGGTCCGACGATGCCGGCCACGCTCCAGGCCGTCAGCATGAAACCGTACACCTTGCCGATGTATCCCGGTCCGAACGAGTCCGCGGCGAAGGCGGGCATCGTGGCGAAGCCGCCTCCATAGCAGGCCAGCAGGTAACAGGCCACGCCGAGGAACACCCAATAGCTGCCGATGAAGCCCATTGCCACGGCTATATAAAGGACGGCCTGCGAAATGAACATGGTTGCGAAAACCGCCTTGCGGCCGATGTTGTCGGAAATTTTGGCCCAGAACAGCCGCCCCAGACCGTTGAAGATGGCCGATATGGCAACGACCAGCCCACCTGCCCACGCCAGCTTCTTGACAAGCGCATCGCCCGTTAGAGACGGATCGACGAGGGGTTTGTAGAGTTCCTGGGAAAGGGGAGAGAGTTGTGAAATGAGTCCGAGACCCGCCGAGACATTGAGTGCCAACATTGCCCAGAGCATCCACCACTGGGGTGTCTTCACGGCCTCTCCGAACATGAACGAGCCGGCGGCTGAAACGGCGGTCGCCGGAGGCTTGAATCCCTTGGGAAGCCATCCGGCCGGTGGATTCTTGTAAAACTGGGCGGCGCCGGTCACGAGAATTAGGAAGATGACACCCCAGATATAGAATGTGTTGGCCACGCCCGATGAGGTTGTCGCTCCCGCAGCATTCACCGTCTTGAAGCCTGCAATCATGGGGGGCGCGATCTGACCCATGAAGAACGCCCCCGCCCCGAAGCCCATGACCGCGAGGCCTGTCACCAACCCCCGCTTGTCGGGAAACCAGCGAATCAGCGTCGCAATCGGCGTCACATAGCCAAACCCGTTGCCCAGCGCGGCGATGACGCCAAAGCCGAGGTAGAGCAGGTAAATGCTCCCGATCTGGTCGGCATACCCCGCGATCAGCGTACCGATGCCGAACAGGATGCCGCCGATTGTGGCCACGAACTTCGGACCCTTTTTGTCCACCAGGGTCCCTCCGAAGGCGGCGGCGCAGCCGATGATGCCCATGAGAAGCATGAACGTGAGCTGGGTCTCCGTCTCACCCCATTTGTGCATCGACATCAAGGGCTTCTTGAAGACCGACCAGGCGTAAACCGTGCCCAGACACAACTGCATGACGATTGCCGCAATGGCAATCAGCCATCTTTTCGATTCCAGATTTTCGTTGCTCATATGACCTCCACACTGATTATTTAAGCAGTCCGACGCTGCTTGTTCCGTTGCTCCCTGCACTGCCGTCCGAAAACCGGTGCGCTTCTACCACAAAACAACCGTTTCAACCACAAATTTTTGAAACCATCTATGCAAACGGGAACGGACTTCGGTTCACCGTTAAGCATGGAGCTTTTTCAGCAGCCAGGCCATGTTCCGACCGAGGTCCCGCATCGTCTGCATGCCCTCATCGTCCTTCAGCACGTCGCCGGGATCCCGTCCGACGGCAAGGCTCCAGTAGCTGGCGCCGG
>JAXDBM010000071.1:0-56223 GCA_034678725.1 Syntrophales bacterium
CGGAAGTGGTGGAAGTGATCGCCGAGAAGAACCGCGTGCGCCTGAAGACGACCTGCACCAACCAGGACGGCATCGTCGTCCTGGACGGCGAGGCCCTGGTCAGCCCGCCCAAGGCAAAGGGCTGAGCCGCCGTTCTCCCGGAAGGGGAATGCGATTGTGCGAATGAACGCGCCGCTCAGGACTTGGGCGGTGTCTGGAAGATATTGGCCATCGCCTTCATCAGCGACTGGAACTCGTCGCTCTGCTTTCGAATGACCTCCCGCAGCCCTTCCACCGTCTCTTCCGGTGCCGCCGCCTTTTTGCCGCGGCGCTTTCGCAGCGCCGCGATCGTCTCTTCCTGCTTCGCCGTCTTTTCCCTCAGGGCCTGACATTCGTCCATCAGGTCCTGGTAATCCTGCCGGGGCACCACGTCAAAGAGGGCGAGAAAATCCCTCATCGATTTTTGAAAATTCTCCGCCGATTTCTCCCACAGATTCGCCTCGGCAGGCTTGCCCGCCGGGGAACTTTCCAGACCGTACACCTTGCGGAAGAGGGACGAAAAAGCGTCCGCCCCTTCCAGTCCGAGGTCCCGCCACTTGTTCAGGTCGTCGATCTGCTTCTGCCCCTTGGCCAGGGATGAGAAAAACTGGGACCAGAACTCATAAAAATTCGCATCCATGATCTTTCCCCGCTCCTTCGGGACCGCATCCCCTTGCCGGTTATTTCCCCTCGAGGTCAAACTGGAAGCGCACGGGCCCCCGGTAGGGACCGAAGCGCTTGTGAAGGGCGCACTCCGTGTCAGGCTGCGACCAGGACGTCGCGATCGCGCCATGGCCCTTGGGAAAGATGGTGACCTCGGCCTTGACAAAATCCAGGGGCGCGATGGCCGCCGGCTTGTCGACCAGGTCGTCCTTGTCCGCGTAGCAGATCAGCCACGGGATGCCCCGCTCTTCGATCCCCTTGAAATTGAGCGTCCTCCCGAAGAGCTTCACCGGGATCGTCCCGTCCTTGGCCACCGGAATGGTGTAGGAGTCGAAGCTGATTTTGGTTATGGCCTCGGGCAGGTCGTTGCGGTCGTAGATCAGCCAGTGGTTCATGGCGGCCGCCGTCGCGTTGATCATGATCTCCCTGCCGTCCGGCCCTTCGAGATTCATCAGGTCGCGGTGAAGGGTCACCATGGAAAATTCCTTTTCCATGCTCTTGAGCTTGTAGACCCAGCTCATGACCTTCCCGTCCACCACCCGGTTCCCGTTGGGCAGCTCCTTCACGGCATAGCCCAGGTCCCGGAATCGGGGCGGCAGATGCTGCATGTACTCCACCAGGGCCAGGCTGCGCGTCCCGTCCATCGGCGCCACGCAGGTGATCAGTGCGTCGACCAGGCCGTCCAGTTCGCCGGACAGGATGTCCAGAACGGCCATGAAGCCGCCCTGACAGAAGCCGTTGAGCGTGACGGGCCTGCCGTGCGTGGCCTTCACCTTCTCACAGAAATACCGAGTGTCGCGGGCGTCGTCCTCGCCGGTCATGGTCTGCACCGCCGGGGTCGTGTCGATGTCCTTGATGATCCGGATGTAGGTGGGGATGCCCTGATTGGCAAAGGCATGGACGTAGCTTTTCTGCTCGTCCGGCAGAAAAGCGAGAATGTTGGGACCCAGAACGTAGGGGTGAACGATGATGACGGGCTTCCCCGTTTTCCGGACCTTCACCTTTTTGTCCCGTGGAAGGACCTGGTAAAGCAGGAACCGCTCCGTCTCCGCCGCCAGGATGTAGCCCCCGTCGTCGAAGTGGAACCCGTAGACCGGCTTGATCGCCCGAATGGCCTCCGGGTATCCGTGCACCAGCAGCTCCATGAGCCGGGCCTGCCGGGACGAGTAATCCTTCAGCCTTTCGCCGTCACGGTCGAAGAAGCTGTTCATGCAGGCCGTCATCGCCTTGTCCGCCTCGCGGCGGTGATAGCTGTCCATGCCCTTGAGGGATCCCGTCAGGCCCTTTTCGGCAACCTGCAGGTTGAACTGAACCAGCTCCAGATAGTCGAGCAGGCTCTCCAGCGGATTCGTTCTGGTCAGCTTGTCCTTTTCGCGCTGCGTGAATGAGTTCGCGGCGGTCCAGTAGGGCTGCATGAAATCGTTCATGTAGGTCAGCACGCCCAAGGCATAGGTTTGATACGCCTTCACCGTATTCAGCGCGGTTTCCAGCGCGAGCGCCTGTTTCGATTTCCCCAGCCTGGAGAAGGCGTCACAGGCACTCCAGAGGGAAAAGCAGATATCGTTCATGTAGACCGGAATGCTGAGCCAGTAGTTGTGGTTGTGCCTAGCCGCATCCAGCGACGCCTGGACGTAGTTCCCGCCCGCCTCGGAAACACCGCTTCGGGAATCCGACAGAATCCGATAGTAATCGTTGTGCATGAAGGGAATAATCATGATCGCACCGTCCCCATCCCCGTCCCAAGTTTAAGCGCTCTTGCCCTTTTCAAATCCTGCAAAAAAATCCTCGACCTTCTTGTAGTTGTCGTCCACCGCGGCCTTGAAATCGTCGCGGCCCCGCTTATAGGCCTTGATCCAGTCGGAAACGGCCTTCTTGCCCTCCGCCGGCATCCAGGCGCTCTGCTCCATGAAGCTGTTCACCATTTTCTCCGTCTGCTCCTGAAGCACCGCCATCGCATTGAAGGTATTGTCAAAAGCGGCCTTGTTGAACTGAATCATCTGTTTCGCAAACTGTTTCGGTTCCATCTCGCTCTCTCCTTTCATCGTACCCGCCGTGGTCCGGGCCCCTGCCCCGCACGGCGGTCCCTGGGGTGATCCTACTTTCCCGCCTTCGCCTTGGCGGCGGTCTTCTCGATGCTTCCGAAAAATTCTTCCACTTTCTTGTAGCTCTCGTTGACGCTCTCCTTGAACGCCTCGCGGCCCTTCTTGTAGGTCTTCACCCACTCGTTGACCGCCTGCTTCCCCTCCGCGGGAAACCAAGGCGCCTGCTCCAGAAACATGTTCACCATCTTTTCGGTCTGCTCCTGCAGAATCTGCATGGCATTGAACGTGTTGTCAAATGTTGTTTTGTGAAATTCGATCATCTGCTTCGTGATGTTGCCCTGCTCCATTTCTCTTTCCTCCGGTATCTGTTTTTCTCGTCGTCATCCACGACGTTGGCGCTAATATAGCATCGTAAAATTCTTTGTCAAGAGAAAAATGTTGCGCTGCAATAAATTTCTCTCGGGGCCGCCTCACGCACCCCGCGGGGGATCTCCTTGTATGCTTATTAATATCAATTATTTATAATATTCAATCCTCTCATCGCAACAATTTTTTTGCGGGGCCGGTATTTTGATGTTGCAACATCAACCGTTTTCCGATATGAAGGCGAGGAAAGGAAGAAGACCATGACAGAGAAACTGCACTTCAAGAAATACGCCAACCGACGCCTGTACGACACGGAAAAAAGCGCCTATGTGACCCTGGATGACGTCATGCAAGTCATCCGGCAGGGCCGCAACGTGGAGGTGGCCGACGCCAAAACCGGTGAAGACGTGACGGCCTTCACGCTGACACAGATCATCCTGGAGGAATCGCGCAAGAAAAACAGCCTGCTGCCCGTGCCCCTGCTGCACCTCATCATCCGGTACGGCGAAAACATCCTGAGTGAATTCTTCGACAAATACCTGGAGCAGACCCTGAAAAACTATCTTGCCTACAAGGCCGCGGCGGATGACCAATTCAAGAAATGGCTCAGCCTGGGTGCGGACCTGACCAACCTGACGCGGGCATCCATGTCAACCCTTCCCGGGTTCCAGTCTTTTTTCGACCTTGGCGGCGACAAGGAGAAAGCCTCGGAAAGCGGGGAATGAGGGTCAGCCGAGCGGCCAGGAATGTCTTGACAAGCGCCGGACATTCCCTTAAACGATAACCATGATTGCCGGAGAACCGATGAGCGAAACTTTTTCGAAAAAAGTGGTCATTCACTACACGGCGGAGAACGTCGAGCAGCCCATCATCTGCCAGTTGGTGAAGCGCTACGACCTCGTCTTCAACATCCTCAAGGCCCGCATCTTTCCGCGCCGCGAGGGCGTGATCGTGCTCGAGCTCAGCGGCCTGAAGGAGAATTTCGACAAGGGGATCCTTTTTCTGAAGGAGAAGGGCCTCAAGGTCGAGCCGCTGTCGAAAAGCGTCAACCAGAACACGGACAAGTGCGTCCACTGCGGCGCCTGCACGGCCTTCTGCCCGACGGACGCCCTGGCCTTCGACGCCCAGACGATGCGGGTGGTCTTCGACCCGGAAAAATGCAACGGTTGCGAGCTCTGCGTCTCGGCCTGCCCCGTCCGGGCCATGGAGGTCAATCTTCTGTAGACCTCCCGGGCGCTACGGGCCCTTCTCCATCTTCCGCTCCGCTTTCTTCTCTCCGCCGCCGGCGAGGCCTTCAATCTCCTCTGTCAGCTTTTTCCCCTTTTCGACGACCGACTTCCCGGTCTGGTAGGCATCCCTGCCTTTTTCCACCATCCTTTCCGTCTGCGTCTTCGCCTTTTCGAGAGTCCCCATGACGTTTTCCGGCATTGTCTTGGGATCCTTGAAGTAGAAATACCCGCCCAGGGCAATGAGGGCCAACAGGATCAGGAGGGCCATCTTGACGAGCTTCTTGAAGATGAAATAGAGGACTAGGAGGGCCAGAAAGATGACAATGCCCATCACGGCCGGGTGACCCGAAAGGTTCTGAACGATCTGATCCATGGTTTTGTGTTTCCCTGTTTGCGGTTTGGTCATGTTACCGGAAAAGCAGGGAAATATCAATATTTCTTTCGGCTTGACAAGCGCGGCAGGACACGCTTGAATATATTGTTTGTCGGATGGAGGATTCTCACCCATGAAAGTCGCCATCGCCACGCTCGGCTGCAAGGTCAACCAGTACGAGTCCGCCGGCATTCTGGAGGCATTGGAGGAGCGGGGCTTCTCCGTCGTTCCCTTCGGCGAGGCGGCGGACTGCTGCATCGTCAACACCTGCACGGTGACCGGGCGGTCCGACTGCCAGTCCCGCCAACTGATCCGCCGGGCCGCCAGGGCCAACCCCGGCGCTTCCATTATCGTCACGGGATGCTACGCCCGGATCGCCCCCGGCGAGATTGAAAAAATCTGCGGCGCAACCCATATCGTGGAAAACAAGGCGGCCATACCGGACCTGCTCGAGCGGATCGCCGGCGTTCACGCGGATGAGGCGCGGCGCGGCGCCGCGTCGGAAGGCAAGCCGCGCGAGCTGCACCCCCGGAAGTTCCCGGGGCACACGCGGGCATTCCTGAAAATCCAGGACGGGTGCAACGCCTTCTGCACCTACTGCATCGTCCCCTACGCGAGGGGCCGCAGCCGAAGCTTTCCCGAAAGGGATGTCCGCGGCCGGATTTGCGAGCTTGGCGGCGCCGGGTACCGGGAAATCGTCCTGACGGGGATCCACCTCGGCGCATATGGCCGGGACCTGCGGCCCGCAGCCGGCCTGATCGATATCCTGAGGTTCGTGGAAGAGGAACGGCCGATCGAACGCCTGCGGCTGAGCTCCATCGAACCCGGGGAGGTGACCGACGAAATCATCGCCTTATTCCGGTCGTCCACGGTGCTGTGCCGCCATCTCCACATCCCGCTGCAGAGCGGGAGCGACGACGTTCTGGAGCGGATGGGCCGCCCCTACGACGCCGCTTTCTTCCGGGACCGGCTGGAGCGGATATGGGAGTCCGTTCCGGACATGGCGATCGGCCTGGACGTAATGGCGGGATTTCCCGGAGAAGACGAGGCGGCCTTCAGCCGGACGGTGCGGCTGATCGAGGACCTTCCCGTGGCCTACCTCCACGTCTTTCCCTATTCGGACCGTCCGGGAACGGCGGCCTCGGCGATGCCGGGCAAGGTCGGGGAGAAGGAGAAGAAGCTTCGGGCTGCGCAATTGAGAGATATGGGAAAAAGAAAAAGATCGGACTTCGCCGGGCGGTTCGTCGGAAAAACGGTTTCCGTCCTCATCGAAGGCGATAAAGGCTCTGAAAGCGAATTCGCGAAGGGATTCTCCGGCCAGTACATTCCGGTCTTCGTCCGAACCGCTGGCGCGGCAGCCGTCAACCGCATCGTGGCGGTCGTCGCGGAAACCTGCAGGGACGGCAGACTCTACGGCAGGCCAGCCCATGACTGACGAACGACCAGCCGCCCTCGACCGGCTGCAGGAAAGTCTCCATTACCGTTTCCGGGACCCGGAACTGCTCGAAACAGCCCTGACGCACCGGTCCTTTGTCAATGAGAATCCCGGCCCGGCCCGGCCGGACAATGAAAGACTGGAATTCCTCGGAGATGCCGTCCTGGAACTCTGCGTCAGCGACATGCTGATGCGGCAGTTTCCCGACCATGCGGAGGGCCGGCTCTCGCAGCTGAGGGCATCGATCGTCAACGAGCAGCCGCTCGCGGAGCTGGCGAAAGGCTTCGGGATCGGCGACTGCATGCTGCTCGGCCGGGGGGAGGAAAGCTCCGGTGGGCGAAGCAAGGCCTCGCTCCTGGCCAATGCCCTGGAGGCGGTCCTCGCGGCGATCTACCTGGACGGCGGCTTCGCGGAGGTCTCCCGGTTCATCCGCGGGCTGTTCGCCCCGCTGATCCGGGAAGAGGGCCGGCCGCTCGTTTACCGGGATTACAAGACGGCACTCCAGCAGCTCGCCCAGCAGCGCTTCCGGGCGGTCCCGCGCTACACGCTGGTCCGCGAATCCGGGCCGGACCACGACAAGACCTTCGAGATCGAGCTGATGCTCCTGAACCGGATCGCGACAACCGGTACGGGAAAGAACAAGAAGGAGGCGGAGCAGCGCGCCGCCGAAAAGGCGCTGCGGGAGCTGGAGCGGATGCTGGAAGACAGGGAAGACGACTGCCTGCCATGATCATTCCCTTCTTCATCCCGAACGGGGGCTGCCCCCACCGCTGCATTTTCTGCAACCCCGAAAGAACGGCGGGGCCGCAACCGGAGCGGATTTCGGCAGCGCACTTCGAGGAGCGGGTTCAGGCCCACCTGCGCAGCGCCCGTCGCCGGCCCGAAAACGCGGAGGTCGCCTTTTACGGCGGCAACTTCACCGGCCTGGCCCGGGCGGAGCAGATTCGCCTGCTGGAATACGCGGGACGCTTCATCCGCAAGAGCCTGATCCATTCCGTCCGGATTTCCACGCGTCCGGACCACATCGACGGAGAGGGTCTTTCGATCCTGAAGGCATACGGGGTCCGGACCGTCGAGATCGGCGCGCAGTCCATGGTGGACGGAATCCTTCAAGCCGCCGGACGCGGCCACAGCACCGCGGACGTGGAGCGGGCCGTCGGCCGGATTCAGCGGGAAGGCCTCCGTGCAGGCGTTCATCTGATGGCGGGCCTTCCGGGAGAAAGGCGCGGGGATTTCGAATACAGCGTGGAGCGGGTCATCGGCCTGCGGCCCGACATGGTCCGGATCCACCCGACGCTGGTCCTCGCCGGCACGCCGCTGGCCGAGCGCTACCGCGATGGGAACTACGAGCCGCTCGGCCTGCCCGAGGCCTTGGGGCGCTGCAAGTACGCCCTGCGGCGCTTTGCCGAGGCCAGCATTCCCGTCATTCGGGTCGGCCTGCAGTCCACACCGGAGATCGAGAAACCGGGAAGCATTCTGGCCGGCCCCTATCATCCGGCCTTCCGGTCCATCGTGGAATCTTCGCTTTTCCTGGACATGGCTGTGTCGGTCCTCTCCGCTCACTTCGTGTGCGGCCGGCAGGTCGTCCTGACCTCCGCCCCGGGCGACGAGAGCCGCCTGCGGGGGCAGAGGAACGAGAATGTCGTCAGCCTGAAGCGGCGCTTCGGTCTGGCGGAACTGGCGATCGCGGCCGATCCCGGCCAGGCAAAGGGGACCCTGCGCGTGGCCGTTTGCGGCTGATCCGTGATCCCGATCCCGCTTCCTCACGTGACACTCACTTGATTTCCCTGTGATTTTCCTTGACAGATGTAATCATTTTCCTTAGGATTTTCAACAGTAAGCAAGAGATTTCCACGTGAGGGGGAGATCATAAAAGCCGCAAAACGCAAGATAATGGATATGACCGTGGACGAGCTTAAGGGCATTATCCATGAAGCGATCGCCGAAGACATGGAAGGCTGGCGGGAGACTTTCGAGATCATGGCGGATAAAAAGCTGATGGGTAACATTCGGCAGGCGGACCTGGATCGATCAACCGGCAGGAAAGGCGCTTTTGTCGCGTGGGATGATCTAAAGAATCGTTCTTCATCGGAACGCCGCCAGATTCTATCGGGAGGCTGATACGGCATTACGGAAAAGAATATCGGACGCCATGGATGTGACTGCCCGGACTCCCCACCGGAGCATCCACATTAAGAAGTTGAAGGGGGAACTCAAGCACATGCACCGTTTCCGCATGGGCGATCTGCGCATCCTTTACGAGATCGACGGCGCACAGCGGATTGTGTGGATCAAGACCATCGAACGCCGTGGATCGGCATACAAGTAAATGTTCAAATCCGGGTTCATCGGCATCGTCGGGCGGCCCAACGTCGGGAAATCGACGCTGCTGAACCGCATCGTCGGCGAGAAAATCGCCATCACGACCCGCAAGCCCCAGACCACGCGCAACCGGATCATGGGCATCCGCAACCTCACAGCGGGGCAGATGATCTTCATGGACACGCCGGGGATCCACCGGGCCACGACGCCGCTCAACCGCAGAATGGTAAGCGAGGCGAAGGAGACTTTCCGGACGGTCGACGTGATCCTGCTGATGGTGGAGGCGCCCGCGGGCGTCCATCGGGAAGATCCTCCCATCATCGCCTCACTCCGGGAAACCCGGCTCCCCGCAATCCTGGCCATCAACAAGGCGGACCTGGTGAAAAAGCAGGAGGTCCTTCCGCTGATCGACCGGTACCGGCAGCTCCACGCCTTTGCCGCACTCGTCCCCCTCTCCGCCGTCACCGGCGAGGGAGTCGCACCGCTTCTGGACGAGATCCTGAAAATCCTTCCGGCGGGCCAGCCCTTCTTTCCCGAAGATGCCATGACGGACCGCTCGGAGCGCTTCATCGCCGCGGAGATCATCCGTGAAAAGATCATCCTGCTCACGCACAAGGAGATCCCCTACGCCACTGCCGTGGTCGTGGACGTCTTCAAGGAAGAGGCGGACCGGCCGCTGATCCGCATCCAGGCGACGATCCACGTGGAAAAGCCGTCCCAGAAGGGCATCCTGATCGGCAGGAAGGGGGCGATGCTGAAGGAGATCGGCAGCCGGGCACGGCTCGACATGGAGCGGTTTTTCGCCTCTCGGATCTTCCTGGAGCTCTTTGTCCGCGTCCAGAAGGACTGGACCCACGACGAGAAGATGCTGAAGGAATTCGGCTATTCGAACCAGTGAAGGAATCATGGGCCCGGTCCGTAGTTGAATCGGGATGCAATCGGACGCAGCGGAACACATGTTCCTCTCCTCCAGACCGCATCAAGATCCCATCACTTCCCCTTCTCTATCTTCCGCAGGGACTCCTCCATCTTCTTCAGCGAATCCCCGTAGGCGGACCAGTTGCCCTGCCGCATGAATTCCTGGGCCTTCCGGTAATGGCCGAGGGCCTCCACCGCCATCTGGCGCTCCGTCTGCTCCCGGACTGCCGGAGCGGTCGCGGCCGCCGCGGCCGGGACCGTCGCAATCTCCTTCTCCCGCATCAGCTCCCCGCCGAAAATCCGCTGCAGCGCCAGCTCCAGGGTCTCCTCCATGGCGATGGCGTTCCCGAAGGCGACGATCACGCGCTTCAGCTCCGGGAGCTGCCCCTTGGCCGCCGCCAGGTAGAGGGATTCCACGTAGAGAATCGACTTCTCGATGGGGATCGCCAGCAGGCTGCCGCGGATCACCTGCGAGCCGCTCTGGTTCCAGAGGGAGATCTGCTTGGAGATCTCCGTGTCCTGGTCGATCCGGGCCTCGATCTGCCGGGGGCCGTAGACGAGCTTCTGCTTGGGGAAGTTGTAGACGAGCACCTTCCCGTAGTTCGGCGCGTCGCAGCGGGCAGCCATCCAGGCGGACATGTTGTCCTTGTTGCGCGGCGTGAAGGGGAGCAGCAGGATGAACTCCTCCTTCTTCTCGCCGGGGATCCGCATGATCGTGTAGTAGGGCTCCATCTCCTGTTCGCTGCCCTGGAAGGGCTTGCGGGGGATCTCCCAGAGGTCCTCCTTGTTGTAGAAGACCTGGGGGTCCTGCATGTGGTAGGCGCGGTACATGCGGGCCTGGATGGAGAGCATCCCCGGCGGGTAGCGGACGTGGCGCTGCAGCTCCGGCGGCATGTCCGCGAGCGGCCGGAACACGCCCGGGAAGATTTTCCCGTAGGTCTTCAGGATGGGGTCGTTCTCGTCGCTGGCATAGAAGGCGACTGTGCCGTCGTAGGCGTCCACGACCACCTTGACCGAGTTGCGGATATAGTTCCCCAGCCGCGGGACCGGCTCCGAGTAGGGGTAGCGGTTCGTCACGGTGTAGCCGTCCATGTACCAGAGGAGCCGCCCCTCCGGGGAGATGACCAGGTAGGGGTCGCCGTCGAAGCGGATGAACGGGGCGATCCGGGAGACGCGCTCCCGAATGTTCCGGTAGTACATGACGCGGCTCTCCGAGGTGATGTCATCGGACAGCAGGATGGTGAAGGCGCCGAAGCGGATGGCGTAGAGCACCTTTCGGAAGAAGGACAACGGCACGCCGCCTTTCCCCTCGTAGCGGGAATAGACGTTCTTGTCGCCCACGGGGTAGTCGAACTCGGGGCGCTTCGTCTTGACGAAGACGTACTCGTTGGACTGCTCGCCGTAGTAGATCTCCGGCCGGGTGATGCGAATGTTCGTCGAGGCCACGGGCGGAATGTCCTTGATGAAGAACTCCGGAAGCCCCTCGCGGGTGATGCGGTTCACCGGCCCCATGACGGCGCCGTAGCCGTGCGTGTAGGTGAGGTGCTCGTTGACCCAGGTGCGCGAGGGCAGCGCCGCGTAGGAAAGCTCGCGGGGGGAGAGCATCACCTGCCGGTACTCGCCACCCACGGTGTAGCGGTCGTTGTCCACGTCGATGAACTTGTAGTAGGTGCGGATCTCCTGAAGCTGGGCAAAGGTCTGCAGCAGCGGGGCGTGGTTCCAGAGCCGGATGTTCTTCACCGTCAGGTCGTTTCGCCGCAGGTCCTCCCGGGTCAGGTTCTCCTCCGCCGGAAAGACCCGGTCCTCGATGTCCTGAAGCCCGTAGGCCAGGCGCGTATAATGAATGTTCCGTTCCAGGTAGGGCCGCTCCAGGACCACCTCGTTGGGGACGACCTTGAACTTCTGGACGAAGGCCGGGTAGAGCTCCCGGCCGGCGATCAGCGCGGCCAGGAACGCCAGCACGATCGCGGCGGGGATCCGCCAGTTCGGCCGGAAGATGAAGTAGACGATGGACAGGCCGGCGAGCGGGCAGAGCGCCATGAGCAGCCGCAGCACCCAGAGCTGCGTCGTGACGTCCGTGTAGCCGGGACCGAAGACGACGCCCCGCTTCACGAAGAGGATCTCGTTCAGGTCCAACCAGAACCCGAGGGTGGACAGGAAGAAGAAAGCCGCCCCGAGGGCCAGCAGGTGCGCACGGGCCGCCGGCGCCCACTGGAGGCTCCTCGGGGGGATGAAAAGCAGGGACCGGCGCAGGAGGTAGATGAAGCCCGTCGCGAGGGCGGTCAGGATCAGGACGGCCATCAGCCACCCGTAGACGTACCGGATGAAGGGAAGCTGAAAGACGTAAAAGCCGATGTCCCGCCCGAACAGCGGATCGGAGACGCCGAAGGGGGTGGCCCGAAGGAAGCGCAGCAGGTGCTCCCACTGGGGCGTCGCCTGCAGGGCCGAGAAAAGGCCGAAGACGACGGAAACGATCAGGACGAGCCATTTCAGCGAGACCGCGTTGATGCCCCAGGGCGGAAAGGGGATGGCCCCTTCCCGGTGCGCGAGCCGAAGGCGCTCCGACAGGCGGCCGGCGAGAAACAGGTTCGAATAGAAGATCAGAAAGAAGGCGACGCCGAACAGCAGGGCGACCTGGAACTGGGCCAGGAGCGTCACGGTGAAGATCCGCTCGTAGCCCACCTCCTGGAACCAGAACCAGTCGGTGATCAGCCCCGCCGTCCTCAAGACGGCCAGGACGGCGACGGCCAGGACGATGAAGAGCGCGATGCCGCGCCCCCCCTGTACCGGCCGGCGCGGCTGCCCCAGATTTCTCAAAACGGCCCGAATATCCATTTTTCCTCCTTGTGAAAACTATAGGAGTTCCGGCAGGGTGTGTCAAGGGAAATGGACTTTTCCATATTTTCATTGCAACTCCCCTTCACGTGTCGTAACTTACCGTCGGCCCGCGCAGGGCGGGCGGCGACCTGAAGCCGGGCCTGAAAGCGGATAATGAAAGGGGGGCAGATTCATTACAGAGTGGTTGCGTGAAAATGTCCGGGACGGCTTTGCCGGGGAGCATGGCCCCGTGAAACCGGTCGTGGCCATCGTCGGCCGCCCGAACGTGGGAAAATCGACGCTGTTCAACCGGCTGGCCCGCCGGCGCAAGGCCATCGTCATCGACCAGCCGGGCGCCACGCGGGACCGGAACTACGCCGATTGCCTCTGGAACGGCAAGGCCTGCCTGCTCATCGACACCGGCGGGTTCGAACCGGCGGCGACGGAGGGCATCCTCGTCCAGATGCGGGAGCAGACGCGGCTCGCCATCGATGAGGCCGACCTCATCGTCTTTCTTCTGGACGGCCCGCAGGGGCTGACCCCGGGCGACCGGGCAATCGCCGTCCTCCTGCGGGGCATCGAGAAGCCCGTCTTCTACGCCGTCAACAAGATCGACGGCCTCAAGCACGAGACGCTGTCCTACGAATTCTACGGCCTCGGCGTGGAGACCCTCTACCCCGTCTCCGCGCAGCACGGCCTGGGCGTGGCGGAGCTCATGGACGACCTGGCGCGCCTGATGCCGGAGACGCCGCCGGAGGAAGCGGAGGAGGAGCGGATTCGGATCGCCGTCATCGGGAAACCCAATGTGGGCAAATCCTCCCTGGTGAACCGGCTGCTCGGCAGCGAGCGGACCATCGCCCATCCCACGCCGGGAACGACGCGGGACGCGATCGACACGCCCTTTGCCTTTCGAGGGCGAAAGTATCTCCTCATCGACACCGCCGGGATCCGGCGGAAAAGCCGCGTCAGCCTGACTCTGGAGAAGTACAGCGTGATCCAGGCCCTCAAGGCCGTCAGCCGCTGCGACATCGCGCTCATCCTCATCGACGCCGAGGAGGGCGTCACCGAGCAGGACGCCAAGATCGCCGGCCTCGCCCTGGAAAGCGGGACGGCCGCCATCCTCGTCGTCAACAAGTGGGACCGGATTGTGAAGGACAACAGCACCGTCGGAATATACGTCGGGAAAATCAAAGATCAGATGAAGTTTCTCGATTTCGCACCGATTCTGTTCGTATCCGCCCTAACCGGCCAGCGGGTTGCGAAGATCTTCGACGCGGTAGAAAGCGTCTACGGCCAGTATACCCGCCGGGTCGAGACGCCGGAACTGAACCGGAAGGTTCAGGAGTTCCTAGCGGCCAACCCGCCCCCGCAGTTCCGGAACCGGGCCAACCCCTTCAACTACGTCTCCCAGGTGGCCGTCAAGCCGCCCACCTTCGTCTTCTTCGTCCGGGATCCCCGCGCCATTCACTTCTCCTATGAGCGCTACCTGGCGAACCGGCTGCGGGAGACCTTCGCCTTCGACCGGGTTCCCCTTCGAATCTTCTTCAAGCGGAAGGCCCGGGAGAAGCCGTAGTCCCGCCGTGCCGGCGACGGCGCTCAGGCCGTCCGTTCACATTGTTTTATTTGACGATTCGCCTTGACTCCGGTTTGCTTTTTCGTTAGCTATAGGAAATTTTTTTCGAACCTTAAAAGGAGGGCTCTATGAAAAAATTCGCATTTGCACGGTCTTTCCATATCCTGCTGCCGGCCCTGTTCATCGCCTTTGCATCGACTGGAACGGCCCTGGCCGCGGACACGATCAAGCTCGGCATCGCCGGCGCGCACAGCGGCGATCTGGCGTCCTACGGCCTGCCGTCCGTCAAGGCCGCCGAACTGGTGGTCAAGGACATCAACGCCCGGGGCGGCATCCTGGGGAAGAAAGTCGAACTCCTCATCGAGGACGACGCCTGCAAGCCGGAAATGGCAACGAACACCGCCACCAAGCTGGTCTCCCGAAAGGCCGATATCGTCATGGGGCACATCTGCAGCGGGGCCACCAAGGCGGCCCTGGGCATCTACAAGGACGCCAGGCTGATCGCCGTGTCGCCCTCCGCGACGAACCCGGAGCTGACCCAGAGCGGGCAGTACCCCGGCTTTTTCCGCACCATTGCCTCGGACGATGCCCAGGCCAGGCTGGAAGTGGATTTCGCCGTGGGCCGGCTGAAGCTGAAAAAGATCGCCGTCCTTCATGACAAGGGCGACTACGGGAAAGGCCTGGCCGAATACGCGAAGAAATTCATCGAGGCCGATAAAAAGGCGCAGGTCGTCCTTTTCGAAGGGGTCACGCCCGGCGCCGTGGACTACTCCGCCATCGTCCAGAAAATCAGGCAGTCCGGGGCGGAAGGCGTGATCTACGGGGGATACCATCCGGAAGCCTCCTCGATCGTGAGCCAGATGCGCAAGAAGGGGATGAAGACCCTTTTCATCTCCGACGACGGCGTGAAGGACATCACCTTCATCAAGGTGGCGGGCCGGTATGCCGAGGGCGTATATGCCACCGGCCCCAAGGACACCTCGAAAAACCCCCTGGCCGTCGCGGCCAACGAGGCGCACAAGAAAGCCTATGGGTCTGACCCCGGCGCCTTTTTCCTGAACGCCTATGCGGCAACCCAGGCCATCCTCAACGCGATCGACAAGGCCAAATCGACGGAATCCGCCAAGGTCGCGAACGCCCTGCGAACCCATTTCGTGGACACGCCGCTGGGTAAGATCAAGTTCGACGGGCGCGGCGACGCCATCGGCGTCGGGTTCGCCATGTACCAGGTGAAGAACGGCGCCTATGTGGAAGTGAAATAGCCGTCTTTACGACCGGGACGGGGACGGCGGCCCCGTCCTCATTTTTTCGTCGTCGCACGGATTGTCGCATGGACTATTTTCTGGAGCTTTTCGTCGGCGGGCTGACCCGGGGGAGCATCTACGCGCTCATCGCCCTCGGCTACACGATGGTCTACGGCATCATCGAGCTGATCAATTTCGCCCACGGGGAAATATACATGATCGGCGCCTTCACGGCGCTGATCCTCTCGAGCGTCCTGGCCATGGCGGGCATGAGCGGGCCGGCCGTCCTCGTGCTGGCCTCGGTCGTCGCCGTCCTCTACTCGGCCTGCTACGGCTTCACGGTGGAGAAGATCGCCTACAAGCCGCTCCGCCGGGCGTCCCGGCTCTCGCCGCTGATCAGCGCGATCGGCATGTCGATCTTCCTGCAGAATTACGTGATGCTGGCCCAGACCTCCGACTTCCTCCCCTTCCCCAGCCTCCTGCCGGACCTCGATTTCATCCGGGACTCCATCCCCTTCATCGGCCCCACGGAACTGATCATCGTCCTGGTCACGGCCGCGATCATGGTCCTGCTCACGCTCCTGATCAAGTTCACGAGAATGGGCAAGGCCATGCGCGCTACCGCTCAGGACCGGAACATGGCCATGCTGGTCGGGGTGAACGTCAACCGGGTGATCTCCCAGACCTTCATCATCGGCTCGGCCCTGGCGGCGGTGGGCGGCGTGCTCATCGCCTCCCACATCGGACGGATCAACTTCTACATCGGCTTCATCGCGGGCATCAAGGCCTTCACGGCAGCGGTCCTCGGCGGCATCGGCAGCATCCCCGGGGCGGTCCTGGGCGCGCTCGTCCTCGGCTGGACGGAGAGCTTCGCCACGGGCTACGTGTCGAGCGACTACGAGGACGTGTTCGCCTTCGCGCTGCTGGTGGTCATCCTGATTTTCCGGCCGGCGGGGCTGCTCGGCCGGGCGACGACGCAGAAGGTGTGACGCCGATGAACCGGCTTGCCGAAATCCGCAAATCGCTCGCGATCGCCTGCTGGTTCATGTTCCTCACCTTTCCCGTCATGGTGATCCGGGTAAACACCATCGAGAAGGTGATCGACTGGCGCTGGCTGAACATGCTCTACATCGGCGCCGGCAGCTTTGCCGTCTCCCTGCTTTGGCGTTACCTGATGGGAAGGGCTGCCGGGGGCCCGAAGCCGGCCGGCCCGGAAGCGTCCGCCCCGGCGCCGCCGCTTCAGCGCCTGCGGGAGGACCCGAAGCTTTACCGCCCCGCCCTGCTCCTGCTCGCCGCCGCGGCGCTGGCCTATCCCTTCCTGGTCTCCACCTACCAGGTGAACATCATGGTCACGGCGCTGATGTACGTCGTCCTGGGCCTGGGCCTCAACATCGTCGTGGGCCAAGCGGGCCTTCTGCACCTAGGCTACGCCGCCTTCTATGCGGCCGGCGCCTACACCTACGCCCTCCTGAACCACCACTTCGGCATCGGCTTCTGGACGGCCCTTCCGCTGGGCGGGCTCGTGGCCATGCTGCTGGGCATCCTCCTCGGGTTCCCGGTGCTCCGCCTGCGCGGGGACTATCTGGCTATCGTCACGCTGGGCTTCGGCGAAATCGTCCGCCTGGTGCTGGAAAACTGGAACGCCTTCTCCTTCGGACCGAGCGGGATCTCCGGCATTCCCCGGCCCGGCTTCTTCGGGATCGAAATGAACCTCCACGGGGCGACCGTCTACCTCTACTTCCTCATGATCGGCCTGTGCCTCCTCACGGTCTTCGTCGTCCGAAGGCTTCAGGACTCCCGCATCGGCCGCGCCTGGATCGCGCTCCGGGAGGACGAGATCGCCTGCCAGGCCATGGGCATCGACAAGACCCGGGCCAAGATGACGGCCTTCGCGCTGGGCTCCACCTGGGCGGGTCTCGTGGGCGTCATCTTCGCGGCCAAGACGACCTTCGTGAACCCCGCCAGCTTCACCTTCCTGGAATCGGCCATGATCCTGTCGATGGTGGTGCTGGGCGGCATGGGCTCCATCCTCGGCGTCGCGCTGGGGGCCTTCATCCTGGTGCTGCTCCCGGAATACCTGCGCGTCTTTTCCGACTACCGGATGCTCCTGTTCGGCATCATCATGGTGATCATGATGGTCTTCCGGCCGCAGGGCCTGGTGAGCGGCATCCGCCGGACCTACGAATATCGGAAAGGTGAACCGGTCGAACATGGAACCGCTGCTGGACGTTAAGAACCTGACGATGGATTTCGGCGGCCTGCGGGCCCTGGACAACATCAGCCTGGACCTGCGGGAAGGCGAGATCCTGGCCCTCATCGGCCCCAACGGCGCCGGCAAGACCACCTTCTTCAACTGCATCACGGGAATCTACACGCCGACGTCCGGCGACATCTTCATTGCGCCGCCCGGGAAAAAGCGGGAGCGGATCAACGGCCTGGCGGTACACCGCGTCACGGAGCGCGGGCTGGCCCGTACCTTCCAGAACATCCGCCTCTTCCCGGACATGACCGTGCTGGAAAACGTCATGGTGGCCCGCCACTGCCGGTCCCGGGCGGGCGTACTCGGAGCCGTCATTCGGGACCGGAACACCCGCCGCGAGGAGGAGGCCATTGTTGGCCGAAGCTACGAGATGCTCAAGACCGTCGGCCTCAGCGAAGCGGTGAACCTGCTGGCCCGGAACCTCCCCTACGGGGCCCAGCGCCGCCTGGAGATCGCGCGGGCCATGGCCACCGACCCCTTCATCCTGCTCCTGGACGAGCCCGCCGCCGGCATGAACCCCCGGGAGACGGACGAGCTGGAGGGGCTGATCCTGCAGATCCGCGACGAAAGGAAGATCGCCGTGCTGCTGATCGAACACGACATGCGAATCGTCATGAGCATTTCCAGCCGCATCGTCGTCCTGGATTACGGGCAGAAAATCGCCGCGGGCGCCGCCGACGAGATCCGAAAGGACCCGGTGGTCGTCAAGGCCTACCTCGGGGAGGGAAGCGATGCTTGAACTGCGGAACATTCAAACCTTCTACGGCAGCATCGAGGCCCTGAAAGGCATCAGCCTGACCGTGATGAAGGGCGAGATCATCACCCTCATCGGCGCAAACGGCGCCGGCAAGTCGACGACGCTCATGTCCATCTGCGGCATTGTCCCGCCCCGCTCCGGCGAAATCCGCTTCCTCGACCGCCCGATTCAAGGCCTGAGCCCGGACGGGATCGTCACCCTGGGCATCTCCCAGGTCCCGGAAGGGCGCCGGATCTTCCCGCAGCTCACGGTCCTGGAAAATCTGGACATGGGCGCCTTCCTTCGAAAGGACAAGATGGAAATCCGCAGGGACATCGAGCACATCTTCGCGCTTTTCCCCATCCTGGCCGAGCGGCGCCACCAGGGAGGCGGCACGCTGTCCGGCGGGGAGCAGCAGATGCTGGCCATCTCCCGCGCCCTCATGGCAAGGCCCCGCTTGCTCCTGCTGGACGAGCCTTCCCTGGGCCTCGCCCCGCTCATGGTGAAGCTGATTTTCGAAATCCTTCAAAAGATCAACCGGGAAGGGACCACCATCTTTCTGGTCGAGCAGAACGCCCACATGGCCCTTCGCGTGGCGCACCGGGGCTATGTCATGGAAAACGGCCGGATCACGCTGGAGGGCCCCGCCGCGGAACTCCTGGCCAACGACGAGGTCCGAAGAGCCTACCTGGGAATCTAGTCCGTGATCTGCCTCAACGACATTTCCCTCTCCTTTGCTGACCGACGGATTTTCGACCATATCACGTGGCTGATCCCGGAGCGGAGCCGGATCGGCCTGGTCGGGGACAACGGCGCCGGCAAGACCACCCTGTTCAAGGCGATCCTGGGAATGGTGGACCTCGATGAGGGGACCGTCGACATCCCGAACCGGAAGAACCGGACGATCGGCTACCTCCCGCAGGACCTCGTGGAGCTGGAGCCGCTGCCGCTTCTGGACTACCTTCGGAAAAAGAGCGGCCTGGCCGCCCTGGAGGCCTCGCTGCGGGAACAGGAAGGCCGGATCTCCCGCTGCGACCCCAGCTCCGGTGAGTACGCCCGGCTCCTGAAGGATTACGAGGCGGCCGCCGCCCGGTTTCAGGCCTGCGAGGGCTACCGGTTCGACGCGAAGGCCGGGCAGATCCTGAGCGGCTTCGGATTCCGGGAGCGCGACTTCGCCAAAAGCTGCGCGGAATTCTCCGGCGGCTGGAAGATGCGCATCCTCATCGCGCTCATCCTCCTGTCCGCCCCGGACATCATGCTGCTCGACGAGCCCACCAACCACCTGGACACGGAGAGCATGGAATGGCTGGAGAGCTACCTGAGGGGCTACCCGGGAACGCTGCTCGCGATCGCCCACGACCGTGTCTTCCTCGACAAGATGGTCAGCCAGATCGCCGAGCTGTCCAACCGCCGCCTCACCATCTACAAGGGCAACTACTCGCACTACCTGGCGGAAAAGGAGCGGCGCCTGGAAGCCCTGAAGAAGCAGATGGCCCTGCAGCGGGCGGAGATCAAGAAGACGCAGGCGTTCATCGAGCGGTTCCGCTACAAGGCCACCAAGGCCAGGCAGGTCCAGAGCCGCGTCCGCATGCTTGAGCGGTTCGAGGTCGTGGAGCGCGAACAGGGGGAGCGGCGGGTCCGCATCCGCTTCCCCGAGGCGCCGAAGAGCGGCCGGGAGGTGGCGGCCCTGCGCCGGATGTCGAAGACCTACGGGGACCTGACTGTTTTCCGGGATCTGGACCTGACCGTCCACCGGGGCGAGAAGATCGCCCTGGTCGGCGTCAACGGGGCGGGAAAATCGACCCTGGCGCGGATTCTCAGCGGCACGGAAGATCCCTCCGCCGGCGAAGTCCGCCACGGGCTGAACGTGAGCCTGGCGTTCTATTCCCAGGAGAGCGCCGGGAACCTTGACTACCGGCGGACCGTCTGGGACGAGATCCGGCTCGCGGGAACCCGCAGCAACGATCAGGAAAGGCGGAACCTGCTGGGCGCCTTTCTCTTTTCCGGAGATGACGTCTACAAGGAGATCGCGGTGCTCTCGGGCGGGGAAAAATCCCGCCTGGCCCTCCTGAAAATCCTGCTCCAGGACTCGAACCTGCTGATCCTGGACGAGCCGACCAATCACCTGGACCTGAAGACCCGGGACATCTTCCAGGATGCCCTGCTCGGCTACACCGGGACGGTGGTCATCGTATCCCATGACCGCTTCTTCCTGGACCGCCTGGTCCACCGGGTCGTCGAGATCCGTGACGGCCGCTGCCTGGACTACCTCGGCAACTATTCCGATTTCATTCGAAAGCGAAGCGAGACGGAAGCGTTCGTGGCGGCGGAGCCGGATTCCACCGGTGCCTTGGTGGCCGCACCGGAGGGCGGGCAGGCTGGAACGCCGGCCGGGAAAACCTTCCGGACGCGGGAGGAAAAGCGCCTGGAGGCGGAGGCGCGGAACCGGCTGTCCCGGATCACGCGCGGGCTGAAAAGCGAGATCGCCGCGGCGGAGGACCGCATCGCGCGCCTGGAGGGGAAAAAAGCGGCAAACGAGCGCATCCTCTGCGAACCGGGCATTCACCGCGATCCCGGAAAAATCAAGACGCTGAACCGGGAGCTCTCGGAAATCGCCGCGGAGCTTGAAAAGTGCTACGCCGACTGGGACGAACTGGTGAAAAGGCTCGCAGCGCAGCAGGCGGGAACCGCCGGCGGCGGGGAAACCTGACCGTCCGGCGGCGGGGTTCGGCTGAATCAGGCGCCGTCGAGGCCGGAACTCTCCCGGTTCCGGTACCAGGAGGCGGGATCGACCAGAAGCTCTTCGGCGTCCTTCAGCGACACATAGTGTTCATGTTCGATATCGGCCAGAAGGTTGAAGAAGGCCTTTTCCTTCGGGTCCGTGCATTCGTCCCGAAGCCCGGCGTAAAAGACGGCGCCGTTCGCTTCGAAGTCGATGGCGGTGCGCAGCGCCTGGAGGTCGTCGGCGTCGCCCTTGGGCATCTTGGCCGCCTTCTTGACCATGTCCTTGAGGATCGCGGACACGGCCGTGTCCTTGACTTTCAGGGGCACGGTTTCCGGCCATTTCTGCTCTTTGCCCCACTTGGCGCTGAGCTCCTTCAGCCTTTCGTAATGCTCCAGTTCTTCCGCGGCAATCTGCTGAAACATGGCCTTCCCGGCGGGATTGGCCGTCCGCTTCGCGTTCTGCAGATAGAATTCGTGCTCCCGCATCTCGTTCGTGAGCGCCACCTGCAGGGCATCCAGACGGTTTTTCATATGTCGCCTCCTTGGTTGTGTTTGCCGTTCATAGCACGGCGAAAAAAAACAGGTCAAGAAAATTCAAAGCGGGCCGGCCGTCAGTCCGCGAGGTCCGCGACCGCATCGGCAATGTTCTGGCAGTGGTCGGAGATCCGTTCCAGGTGGATCAGCATCTCCACGTAGATGGGCCCGGCTTCCGCCGGGCAGATGCGCTGGTGGAAACGGACCAGGTGGCGCTCCCGCGCCTCCCTCACCTTCATGTCGATCTCTTCCTCCCGCCGGCCGATGCGTTCGATTTTTTCCGGATCGCGCCCCTCGAGCAGCGCGGCGGCGTCGCTCAGGTTTTCGCCGATGAGGCCTTCGATCACATGCAGTTCATCGTAGGCAAAACGGCTGAAGGCGATCTGACGGCGCGATTTGACCCGGCACAAGTCCGCGATCGTGACGATGTGGTCCCCGAGCCGCTCGATGTCGTCCACTATGGCCGCATAGGCGAAGAGCCGCTGGGACCGCTCGGCGGAAAGCTCGCGGCAGGAGAGCTTCCAGAGATAGCGGACCACCTCCGTCCGCAGATTGTCCACCACCGGCTCGACATACATGACGTTCCGGCGCTTCCCTTCGCGGAAATCCTCGACCAGGCCGACGCTTTCGGCGTACATCTTCTCCGTCAGCGCGATTTCCCGCCTCAGCTCCTTCCGCACGCAGGTCAGGGCCTGATCCGGATCGTCCAGGGCTTTCTCATTCAGGAATTCCGGCCAGAGGGGCAGGACGTCCTCCCGGCCGGGCAGCATCTTTTCGATGAGTCGCGAAACGGGTTTGAGCAACGGGAGAAAAAGGGCGACGATAAGAACGTTGAGAAAGAGGTGTCCCAGGGCGATCTGCTGGGCCGTTCCGCCGGATACCTCCCGAAGCCCCGCGACAATCCAGGGCAGGCCGAGCAGGCAGAGCAGGGCGCCGCAACACTTGAAGAACAGGTGCGCAACCGCGCTCCTGCGGCCGCTGATGTCCGCCACCGCGCCCGCCATCAGGGCGGTCACGGTCGTGCCGACGTTGGCACCGAAGACGATCGGCAGGGCCGCCTCGATCGTGATGAGCTGGTTCTGCGCCAGGAT
Source organism: Syntrophales bacterium (assembly GCA_034678725.1). GTDB lineage: Bacteria > Desulfobacterota > Syntrophia > Syntrophales > Fen-1087 > JAXDBM01. Next base: position 22,346 of record JAXDBM010000071.1, read on the forward strand.
CACCAGGATGCCGACCGGTATGGCGGAGGCATGGACCAGGGCGGTGAAGAGCGCGCCCACGGCGAGGCCGACCAGCGGCTGCCGGGCCTCCTCGAAAAAGCGGAGGACGAGGGGATAATCCTTCAGAGGGGCGGTCGCCAGGTTCGCAAGGCTGAGCCCGAAAAAAATCAGGCCGAAATAGAAGACGGCCTCGCCCGCGTTCCGCCGTCGCGAGGCGTTCCCCGAAAGCCAGATCACGCCGCCGACGATGATAAAAAGGGGCGAAACATCGGTAAATTTCCAGACCACGAGCTGGACCGTCAGCGTCGTCCCGATATCCGCGCCCAGGATGATCCCCAGGGAATGGAAGAAGGTGATCAGGCCGGCGCTGACCATGCCGACGGTCAGGAACGTCGTCGCCGAGCTGCTCTGGAAGAGGACGGTGGCGGCAATGCCGGCCAGGATGCCGTAAACCGGACGGGTGACGGTGTACTTGATGTACTCCCGGATCCGGGCGGTGAAAAGCTGCTGCACGGCCGCGCTCAGCTTCATCATCCCGAACAGGAACAGGACGATGCCGGCGCCAAACAGCAGGATTTCCTGGATCATGGGCGTGCCCGGGGCAAAATGTTTTAACGTTCCGAAAAACGGATCCCTATGAATACCGGCCTGGGAAGTTCGGCTTCCGCTTCTCCTTCTGGGCCATGATCCCCTCACGGGCATCCAGGCTGGCGAAAATCGGCAGGCCGATGTCGAGCTCCTTCTGGAAGGCTTCCGCCCAGGACAGGTCCCGGCTCTCCCGGTAGCAGCGGATGATGCCTTGCACCGCCAGCGGTCCGTTTCCGGCGATCCTTTCCGCCAGATCCATGGCCGCCTGCATCAGCTCCGCCTTCGGGACCACGCGGTTGAGAAAGCCCCACTCCAGCAGGGTCTTCGCGCTGAAGTTGTTCGCGGTCAGCAGGATTTCGAGCCCGCGGCAGGGGGTCAGCATTCGGGGCAGATAGATGTTCGAGCCTCCGGTGGGCATGATCCCCAGGCTGGCTTCCCGCATCTGAAAGACGGCGTCCTCCGAGGCCACGCGCAGATCGGCGCCCATGACGGTTTCGAATCCGCCCGTCAGGCAGTAGCCGTTGACCGAGGCAATGACCGGCTTTTTGACGATGCTGGGCTTGAGCATGGCCTCCGCGACATGCGGGCCGACCCTGGCCAGCCAGCGCTCCGCCTCGGTTTCCGGCTCCCGCATCTTCGTCAGGATCGGAATGGCGGTCCGCAGGTCCATTCCGGAGCAGAAAATGTCCGGCAGGCAGGAGTAGAGAATGGCGACGCGGATCGTGTCGTCGGCATTGATGTCCAGCCAGGCCCGGTGCAGGTCCATCAGGATCTGGGGATCCAGGGCGTTCTTTTCCTTGGGGCGGTCCAGCCCGACCTTCGCGATCTTGCCTTCCTTCTCATAAACCAGTCCCATAGGTTCTCCTTCTTTCCGTCAGGATTGTTTTGATTTTGCAATATCTAACAGATTGGTCCGGCAACCTCAAGGCAAATGATCACCCAGGGCCTTCCGGTACTCGGACCACAGAAAATCCCGGCTGATGCTGTGGTCGATGAAATCCCAGGGAAGGATTTCCTCCCGGCTTCTGGACCGGTAGACATGGAATTCAGCCGGAACGGGCGTCTCCTTGAGGACGCGGCTCCAGTTGCCCTGCCGGGCGTGGACGGCCAGCAGGATCTCCCCCACCCGCCGGTCCCCGCGGGAAAGCAGGGCCTGGATCAGGTTCCATTTGGGAAGATCGTGGATCACGTGGATCAGCAGCTCCCGCCGCATCACCTCCGCGATCCGGCGGATTTTCCGGCGGACGGAACGGATGTCTTCCAGGGGGTGCCACTGGAACGGGGTGGACGCCTTGGGGATGAACTGGTTGATGCTGAGGGTCAGCCGCTGCAGCGGTTTTTTCCCCGTGCAGCACTGCAGGGCATAATCCCGGACCGCCCGCGACAGATGGATGACCGCCTCGACATCCTCGTCCGTCTCCGTCGGCAGGCCGACCATGAAATAGAGCCGGATCTTCAGAATGCCCTCGGATGCCAGCGTCCCGGCGGCCGCCAGGATCTGCTCCTCCGTGATCCCCTTGCGGATGACGTCCCGCAGACGCTGCGTGCCCGCCTCCGGCGCCAGGGCCACCGTCTCGACGCCGGAGCGCTTCAGCAACGCGACAATGTGAGCGTCCACCCGGTCGATGCGAAGGGAGCCGACAGCCGCCCGGCCCTTCCGGTCCAGGATGGCGGAGCAGAGCGCGGCCAGTTCGGGATGATCGGACACGGCCGTCCCGAGCAGCCCGATCCGCTTCTTGTTTTCAATCCCCCGGGCAAAAGACCCGGCCAGGGTCGCGGCGCTTCGGAACCGGGCCGGGCGGCAGGCAAATCCCGCCGCGCAGAAGCGGCACCCCCGCTGGCAGCCCCGGCTGATCTCCGTCAGGTGCATGTTCGCCAGCTCCGCCCCGGGGGCGGAAATGCACTGTTCCGTGACAAAGGCGTCGAGATCGCCGACCCATCGCCTTCGAATCCGCTCGGGCAGCGACGGGTCCGCCGACACCCTTCTTTCGATGAGGCGGTCGGCGCCGTACTCGACCCGGTAAAGGGAAGGGACATAGGCCCCTTCGATGTCCCGCTGGATCCGGAACAGGGCGCCCCGCTTTTCCGCGCCGGAGCGCGCGAGCGCCCCGTAGGCATCGAGGAAATCCCGCAGCGCCTCCTCGCCCTCGCCGAGCAGGAACAGGTCGAAGAAATCGCTGAGCGGCTCCGGGTTCAGGGTGACGGAGATGCCGCCCGCGATCACCAGGGGGTCCCGCTCCCGGCGCTGCCGCGCGAGCAGGGGGATCCCGGCCATGTCGAGCATCTTCAGGATGTGGGGGTAGTCGTTCTCGAAGGAAACGGAAAAGGCGACAATCTCGAAGTCGGCCAGCGGCTTCTGGGACTCGAGGCTGAAAAGGGGGTTCGACCCCGGGGCGAACAGGGCCTCCTCGCCGGGATCGGGGAGGAAGGCCCGCTCGCAGAAAAACCCCTCGTGCCGGTTCAGCAGGGCATAGATCGTCTGGAAGCCCAGGTTGGACATGCCGGTCCGGTACGCGTTCGGATAGGCCAGACATACCGACAGACGGTCGCCGCGGACCGGTTTCAGACATCCCTTTTCAGGCGCGATCCGGTCGCGGTATTTCTGCTTGAGCGTCCAGGACATCGTACGGACCGATGGCGAACCGGGGGAGACGCCCGGCTCGCCACGCCCCTAATCCGCCTGCTTTCTCAGAAAGGTCGGAATCTCCAGGTCCGGGTTGTCGTCGTCGACGGTCCCCATCTTGATGGCATTGGTCAGGTCGATGGGCTTGTCCCGCCGGGTATAGGCCGGCCTGGACAGGTCGTCGCGCCTGCTGAAGCCGCTCAAATGGGTCACGTTGGGAATCCCCTGCTTCGCCTTGGCGGCGTCCTCGAAGCCGGTGGCAATGACCGTGATGCGGATCTCGTCGGTCATGTCCTTGTCGATCACGGTCCCGAAGATGATGTTGGCTTCTTCGTGGGCCTCTTTCTGGATCAGCGACGACGCCTCGTTGATTTCGTGCAGCGTCATGTCCGGCCCGCCGGTGATGTTCAGGAGGATGCCGTGCGCGCCCTGGATGGTGTTGTCCTCGAGCAGCGGCGAGGAGATGGCCTTCTGCGCGGCTTCGATCGCCCGGTTCTCGCCGCTCGCGGAGCCCGTCCCCATCAGGGCCAGGCCCATTTCCGACATGATGTTCTTCACGTCCGCGAAATCCAGGTTGATCAGCCCCGGGACGATGATCAGGTCGGAAATTCCCTTGACGGCATGATAGAGGATGTCGTCCGCCTTTTTGAAGGCCTCCAGCAGGGACAGGTTTCGGCCGCCGAGGCTGAGCAGCCTCTGGTTGGGCACGACGATCAGGGTGTCCACGATCCGCCTCAGTTCCGCCACGCCCTCTTCCGCCTGGATGTTCCGCCGCTTGCCTTCGAACTGGAAGGGCTTCGTCACGACGGCAACGGTCAGCGTCCCCATCTCCTTGGCCAGATCGGCCACGATGGGCGCTCCGCCGGTTCCCGTCCCGCCGCCCAGGCCGGCGGTGATGAAGATCATGTCCGCCCCTTCCATGTGCTGCTTCAGCACATCCTTGGCTTCCATGGCCGCCCGCTTCCCCACCTCCGGATTGGCGCCGGCGCCGAGCCCCTTGGTCGCCTCGGCGCCGAGCTGGATCTTGACCGGCGACGCGGACGACCCGAGCGCCTGCATGTCGGTGTTCGCCGTGATGAAATCGACGCCCTGAAGGTTGTAGGCGATCATGGTGTTCACGGCGTTGCCGCCGCCGCCGCCGATGCCGATCACCTTGATCTTTGCCGTGCTTGTTGCCGCCCCTGGATCCGATAATTCAAACATGGTCTCCCCCTTAAAAGAATTCTAAAAACCATTTTTTAATTTTCTTGATGAGGTTCATGAAAAAGCCGCCGCCCGGAAGAATGGGCGCGCCCTTGGCTAGGCGCCTGCTTCCGTAAAGAACAAGCCCCACTCCGGTCGCGTACATGGGGCTGTTGACCACGTCGTTCAGGCCGCCGATGCCCGTCGGGCACCCCCGGCGGACCGGCATGTTGAAAATCTGCTCCGCCAGCTCCGTGATCCCCTCCAGCAGGGCCGTGCCGCCCGTCAGGACGATCCCGGCGGCGAGGATGTCCTCGTAGCCCGACTTGACGAGCTCCTTGTACGCCATGGTCAGGATTTCCTCGGCGCGCGGCTCGACGATCCTCCCCAGGATTTGCCGCGAGACCTCGCGGGGCTCCCGCCCCCCGACGCTCGGCACCTCGATCGTCTGTTCCTTGTTGATCAGGGACCCGTAGGCGCACCCGTACTTGATCTTGATCTTTTCCGCGTCGCTCATCGGCGTCCGCAGGCCGGTGGCGATGTCGCTGGTCACAAAGATGCCGCCTACCGGCAGGACGGCGGTGTGCTTGACACTGCCCTCGGTGAAGACGGCGATGTCCGTCGTGCCACCGCCGATGTCGATCAGCGCAACCCCCAGGTCCTTCTCGTCGCTGCTGAGAACCGCCTCACCCGACGCGATCTGCTCCAGGACGATCTCGTTGATCTCCAGCCCGACCCGGTTGACCGACTTGACGATGTTCTGGACGGACGTCTCGGCGCCCGTGACGATATGGACCTTGGCCTCCAGTCGCACGCCGGACATGCCGACGGGGTCCCGAATGCCGTCCTGGTCGTCCACAATGAAATTCTGCGGAAAGGTGTGCAGGATCTGCCGGTCCGCCGGAATGGCGATGGCTTTTGAAGCCTCGATTGCCCGCTGCACATCCTCCTCGTCGACTTCACGGCCCTTGACGGCCACGATGCCCAGGCTGTTCTGACCCTTGATGTGCCCGCCGGCGATCCCGACATAAACGGAACCGATCTCACAACCGGACATGTGCTCGGCCTCTTCGACGGCTTTCTTGATGGTCTCCACCGTGCTGTCGATATTGACGACCACGCCCTTTCGAAGACCCTCCGAGGGGTGCGATCCGATCCCGATGATGTCAATGCCGTGGTCCGATATCTCACCGACAATGACGCAGGTTTTCGTGGTTCCCAGATCCAATCCTACCAGGACGTTCGCTTTTCTTGCCATTTACCGATCTGCCTTTCCCTTCTTCGCATCCCTTCCCCGCCGCGCCGCGTGATCCGGTCGGCCGGGCGCCCGGGGTGCGGTCATGTCCGGTAGCCCTTTGCCGGCCGTTCCGGCGCCGCCGGAGTCAGGATGTCCTTCTTCTGAATCGTAATCTTCGTCGGATCGGCGAGGTCGATCAGGAGATATTTCAACGGGATGTTCCTTTTCTCCAGATCGGCCATCACCGGGATCAGACGCTTGATCTTGCTTTCGTAATTATCGTAACCCAGCCGCAGGCAGAGGTTGTTGTCCGTGAATATGGAAAATCCGAGAACCTCGTCCACGTGAATCTCCGCGATGGAACGGATGCCGGGAAGTGCCTTCGGCACCGAGAGAAAGCGCAGCAGATCCAGGGCCTTTGAGAGCAGATGGGGGTTCAACACACCCTCCTGGTAACAGCCGGTGAGGGCGGGAAGGTCCGCTTCGTCGCCGCTTTCCAGCTTCTTGAACGGCACCCCGTCCGGATCCATCAGATAAAAGCTGTTGTCCTTCTTCAGCAGCGCCGCGGCCGTGCGCTCCCGGACCTGGATCACCAGCCGCGCCGGCAGTTCGCGACCCACATAAACCTCCTTGATCCAGGGATTTTTCCGGACCCGCGCGGTGATGGCTTCGGTATTCACGGCCAGGATGTTCTGCGATGGGCCGATCGAAGCCAGATGCAGGACATCCTTTTCCGTTATTTCCTTGCAGCCCCGGACGTCGGTTTCGCGGATCCCGAAATAGGGGGCGCTGATGACGGAGCAGTACCCGTAAATGAACAGGCTCGTGACCGCGAAGACGACGACCAGCATCGACAGCACCTTCAGGATGTCGCTCAGGAACAGGCCGGAGCGCCGTCTCAGCCGCTGCCGTCTCGTCCCGAGCCGGGACTGGTTGATCTTTTTCATGCCTGCTCGCCGATCACGCGGACTTCCGTCTCCAGGCAAATGCCCGTTTGCTCCCTGACTTTTTTCTGCACCAGGTCAATCAGGGCAAGAATGTCTGACGCGCGCGCATCCCCCGTGTTGACAATGAAATTGCCGTGCTTTTCCGATATCATGGCCCCGCCGATTCTCGTCCCCTTCAGTCCCGCCTCCTCGATGATCCGGCCGGCGGGCCGGCCGGCGGGGTTCTTGAAGACGGAACCGGCGTTCGGGTATTCGAGCGGATGCTTCCGCCCCCGCTTCGCCAGGATGTCGGCGACCCGCTCCCGAATCTTCACGGGGTCCCCCGGACGCAGGGCGAATGCCGCGCCCACGACGATCATCCCCCTCGGCAGGTTGAGCTTCCGGTACGCGAAGTCCAGCGCGCTTTTATCCCGCCGCGACAGCTCGCCCTGTCCGTTCATCAGTGTGGCCTCCTCGATGACTTCCCGAATCTCGCTCCCGTAGGCGCCGGCATTCATCATAACCGCCCCTCCCACGCTTCCGGGGATACCGGCGCAGAACTCCAGGCCGGCGAAACCGTCCCGGGCGGCGACACGGACCAGCTCGGCAACGGGCACGCCGGCTTCGACGCGGGCCAGCGCACCGCCCTGCCGGTCCCGCTCCCAGACGGCGCCCTGCAGGCCGCGCATGGAGATGACGACGCCCCGATAGCCCCCGTCCCGGACGATCAGGTTGGTCCAGTTGCCAACAGGCGTATAGGGCACGCCGCCGCTCCGGCAATGCGTGATGACCCGCCGGAGCGCCTCGACGCTGCGCGGAGACACCAACACATCGGCCCGGCCCCCGACCCGGAGGGAGGTGTGGCGGTCCAGGGGTTCGTCGAAAAGAACCGCTCCTTCGACCGCCGCCGCCAATTCATCCCGAAAAGCCTGGCCCGTCATTATCTCTTTTGCCCGAAAAAATCCCCGTTTTTTTATGCCCTGCCCCGCGGACGGCCCGACTCGCCCGCCCGCCTTAAAAATTCCTCTCCGATCTTCCACACATTGCCCGCACCCTGGGTGACGATCACATCCGAGGGCTTCGCCATCGCCAGCAGGTGATCGGTGATCCGGTCGAAGCCGGAAAGATAGACGGCATCCCGATGGCCGTGCGCCCGGATCCCGTCGCAGAGTCCGGCGGCGCTCACCCCTTCGATGGGCTTCTCACTGGCTGCGTAGATGTCCGTGACAATGAGGTGGTCGGCGTCGGAGAAGGCGCCGAGAAATTCCTCGTACAGCTTCTGCGTGCGGGTGTAGCGGTGAGGCTGAAACACGACGATCACCCGGTCTTTCCAGACCTGCCGGGCCGCCGCCAGGGTCTCCCGGATTTCCGTCGGGTGATGGCCGTAATCATCGACCACGGTCACCCCTCCCGCTTTTCCCTTGATCTCCAGGCGGCGATGGACCCCGACAAAGGCGGCAAGCCCTTCGCGGATCACGTCAAAAGGCAGATCCAGCTCCCGCGCGACGGCAATGGTGGCCAGGGCATTGGCGACATTGAACCGCCCGGGGACATTCAGGATCGCCTCCCCCAGGCGCTCGCCGCGGCAGGAGACGGAGAATTTCGACACGGGGCCGTCCAGCACGATCTCCTCCGCCCGGTAATCCGCCGGCGCTGTCAGGCCGTAGGTCGTCACCCTCCTTTTGATCCGGGGCAGGATCGCCCGGACATGCGCATCGTCCGCGCAGAGGACGGTGCATCCGTAAAAGGGGACGATGTTGGCAAATTTCAGAAACGCCTCCTTGATCTCCTCGATGTCCCGGTAGTGGTCCAGATGCTCCCGGTCCACATTCGTGATGACGGCCAGGCACGGATTCAGTTTCAGAAAGGAGCCGTCGCTTTCATCCGCCTCGGCGACGATGATCTCACCGTCGCCGATCTTGGCGTTGCTGCCGATGCTGGCCAGCTTGCCGCCGATGACCATGGTGGGGTCCAGGCCGCCATGGGCCAGGACGGTGGACACCATGGACGTCGTCGTCGTTTTCCCGTGGCTTCCGGAAACGGCGACGGAAAATTTCATCTTCAGCAGTTCCGCCAGCATCTCCGCGCGCGGAATGACCGGGATGCCGCGCCGATGCGCCTCCAGGACCTCCGGGTTGTCGTCCCGGACCGCCGTGGAGGTCACCACGACATCGGCGCTCACCAGGTGGGAAGCCTCATGGCCGCTGAAGACCACGGCCCCGAGCGAGGCCAGGCGTTGCGTGATATCCGTCAGGCTGACGTCGGACCCGCTGACGGCATACCCGAGGTTCAGCAGAACTTCCGCGATGCCGCTCATGCCGATGCCGCCGATGCCGACAAAATGGATCCGCCGGACCTTTCTCTGCATGCTGTCAATCTTTCGAAAATCGCTCATGTGCTGCTCCCCGTCCTGTTTTTCGCATTCACCAGCTCCAGGCAGGCGTCGACGATGCCGGCCGCGGCCCCGGCGTTCCCCAGACCGGCGGACCGCGCTTCCATGCGACGGATCCGCTCCGGGTGTTCGGCACAGGCCCGGACGGTTTCCGCCAGCCGCCTGCCGGTCAGCCCGCTTTCGGGCAGCAGCTCCGCCGCGCCCGCCCGGACGAGGACTTCCGCATTCCGGGTCTGATGGTCCTCGACTGCATGGGGAAAGGGGATCAGGACAGCCGCTTTCCCCATGGCCGTGATTTCGGCGATGGATGTCGCGCCGGCCCTGCAGACGACCAGGTCCGCCGCAGCGTAGGCAGAAGCCATGTCCATGATGAACGGCTGCACCTCCGCATTCATCCCCCGGTCGCGATACGTCCTTCGGATCTCCTCCAGGTCGCCTTCACCTGTCTGGTGGATGATCCGCAACCGGTCCCGCATCGGCTCGAAATGATCCAGGGCCGCCACCACCGCCTGATTGATGGCATGGGCACCCTGGCTGCCGCCGAAGACGAGCAGCGTAAACAGGCCGGGTTGCCGGGAAGGGGCCCTTTCCCCCTCGAAAAAGCGGCTCCGAATCGGGTTTCCCGTGACGATCACCTTCTCCTTCCGGAACCATTTTCCGGTTTCCGGAAAGCTCAGGAACACCCGGTCGACAAACCGGCCGAGAATCCGGTTGGTCAGTCCCGGCAGGGCGTTCTGCTCCGCCAGGGCTGTTTTGACTCCCATCCAGTGCGCCGCCATGACGGCGGGTCCCGAGGCGTACCCGCCGACGCCGATCACCAGATCGGGCGCGAACCGCCGGACGATCCGGACGGACTGGACCAAGCTCTTCGGGATCCGCAACAGGGCCTTCGCCATCGGGACCACACCCTTCCCCTTGATTCCCGCCACGTCAATGGTCTGCAGGTCAAAGCCCATCTTGTCCAGGATTTTCGTCTCCAGGCCTTTTATCGTTCCGACAAAGAGGATGCGGTGGTCCCGGTCTCTTTTCAGGAATTCCTCCGCCAGGGCAATCCCGGGAAAAAGATGTCCGCCCGTTCCACCTCCCGCGATCATCACCCTCACGTTCGATCACCGTCCTTCTCGGCCGTTCACGACTGCTCATGCGATGAAATGTTCAGCAGGATCCCCACCGCCACGAGACTCATGACCAGCGAGCTGCCCCCGTAGCTGAGAAAGGGCAGCGTCAGGCCCTTCAGGGGGATCAGCCCCATGACACCCGCAATGTTGATGAACACTTCCAGGGCGATGACCATGGTCAGCCCGGCGGCAAGCAGCGTGCCGAAAAGGTCCGGGGCCCGGAAGGAAATGAAAAACCCCCGCACCACCAGCAGGCCGAAAAGAAGGATGACGGTCGCCACCCCCAGGAAGCCGCTTTCCTCGGCCAGGACGGACAGGATGAAATCCGTGTGAGGCTCCGGCAGATAAAAGAGCTTCTGCATGCCGTCGCCGATCCCCACCCCGAAGGTTCCCCCGGACCCGAAAGACAAGAGCGACTGGATGATCTGAAATCCTTTGTTGCCGGGATCGCTCCAGGGGTTCAGGAAGATCTTCAGCCGGTCGAGCCGGTAGGCCTTGTGCAGGACCAGCCAGACGCCGATCGGGATCATGACCGCCGTGAGGCTCGCCAGGTGGGTCAGCCGCGTGCCGGAGAGATAGAGCATCAGCATCATGAGCAGGGCCATGAGCACGGATGTCCCGAAGTCCGGCTCCAGGGCGACCAGACCGATGACGATCAGGGTCACGAGCATCGGAATCAGGACCCCGCGGCTGAATTTCGCAATGCAGTTGACTTTCCGGGTCAGATAATGGGCAAGGAACAGGACCAGGCAGACCTTCACCAGTTCCGTGACCTGGAAGGAAAAAAAGACCAGGTTCAGCCATCTCCTCGCGCCGCCTGCCCTGATCCCCAGGTGGGGGATGAAAATCAGGAGGAGCAGTATGATCGAAACGGCAATCCCGGGATAGGCCCATTGCTTCAGGCGATGATAATCGAACTTGATCAGGAAGACCATGAGGCCCAGACCGAGCGCGACGAACAGGATCTGCTTTTTCAGAAAATACTCGGCGTCCTTGAACCGCTCCATTGCCAGGATGGAGCTGGAGCTGTAAATCATGGCCGTCCCCACCGCGACGAGGATCAGCGTGATCACCAGCAGGATGATGTCCGGCCGCTGTTCCTCCGTGGCCTCCCGTTCGATCATGAAAGATTCCCGACCCATTTCTTGAAAAAATCGCCCCTTGCCCTGTAATCCGCAAATTCGTCGAAGCTGGCGCAGCCGGGGGAGAGAAGGACTACATCCCCGGCGGCGGCGCGCCGCCACGCCAGCTCCATCGCGTCCCGCAGCGTCGCTGCCTGGTCGGTCGCCACGATCCCTCCGATCCGATCGCCGATTTTCGCCCGCGCCTCCCCGAACAGGACCAGCCCCTTCACCCGCCCTTTGACGGTCGCCGCGAGGGAATCGAAGTCGCCCTCCTTGTCCCGGCCTCCCATCAGCAGGATCACCGGTCTGGGAAAGGCCTCCAGCGCCCGCAACACGGCGCCTGCATTCGTTGCCTTGGAATCGTCGTAAAAGGCAACGCCCCCTTTTTCACCAGCGAACTCAATGCGGTGGGCGATCCCGGTGAAGTCCCGCACGGCCCGGATCACGGCCTCCCGGGAACAGCCGGAAACCCGGGAAGCCATGATCGCGGCCATGACGTTTTCGATATTGTGGGCGCCGGGGATGCGGATGATGTCCAGGGGGTAGACTTCTTCCGCACCCTCCGGTCCCCTGCAGTGGACCAGGTTCCCCCGGTCCAGGAACATGCCGCGACGAACCCGGCCGGATGCGCTGAAGCACTCCACTTCGGCGGCCAGCCCGGCCGACAGATCCGCCGTCCGGGGGTCTTCGGCATTGAGAATGGCCCGGTCCCGGCCGGTCTGGTTTTCAAAAATCCGCTCCTTGATTCGGCGGTACTCGGCAAAGCTTCCATGGTAATCCACATGGTCGGGCGTCACGTTCAGCAGCACGGCGACATCGGGCCGGAACCGGCTGGTCCATTGCAGCTGGAAGCTGCTGACTTCAACCACGGCGCATTCCGTCTCCTGCTTTCCGTCAGCAAAACCGATCAGTGGGCTGCCGATATTGCCTCCGACGAACACGCTTTTCCCCGCCTTTCTCAGGATCTCCCCGATCAGGGTCGTGGTCGTGGTCTTGCCGTTGGTGCCGGTGATCGCGATCATCGGCCGCCGCAGAAAGCGTCCGGCCAGCTCCAGTTCGCTCATGACCGGTATGCCCCGCTTCACCGCCTCGGCCAGGATCCGGTTGAACGGCGCGACGCCCGGCGAGGGCACAACCAGATCGACGCCCCGCCCGACCGCGTCATCGACCGCCAAAAAGGCAAAGCGGTGGCGATCCATCTCGATCGCGGCGAACGCCTCCCGCAATTCCGATGCGGGCTTCTCGTCGGTCGCGACGACCTCGGCGCCCCGGCGGACCAGGAAACGAACGGTTTCGATCCCCGTCCTGCCCAGACCGATGACCAGCACCCGTTTTCCCGACAGTTCCATCGATGCGCCCTACCGCAATTTCAGCGTGCTGACCGCAACCAGGGCCAGCAGGATCGAGATGATCCAGAAACGGACGATAATCTTGGGCTCCGCCCACCCCTTCAGCTCGAAGTGATGGTGGATCGGCGCCATTCTGAAAATACGCCTCCCGTGGGAGACCTTGAACCACCCCACCTGAAAGATCACGGAAAAGGTTTCCATGACAAAGATCCCGCCCACGATAGCCAGCAGGATCTCCTGCTTCGTCATCACCGCGAGCCCGCCCAGGGCGCCGCCGAGCGACAGCGAGCCGACATCCCCCATGAAGACCTGGGCCGGGTAGGTGTTGTACCAGAGGAAACCCATCCCCGCTCCGACCATGGCGCCGCAGAAAACGGCCAGCTCGCCCGTGCCGGCAACGTAGGGGATCTGCAGATAGCCCGATATCCTGCTGTTGCCGGCGAAATAGGCGAAAAACAGATAGGTCAGAAAGCAGGTGATCGCCGGGCCGATGGCCAGGCCGTCCAGCCCGTCGGTGAGGTTCACCGCATTGGCCGTGCCGACGATGATGAAGGTGGAAAGCAGCACGTAGCCCCACCCGAGGTCGGGCAGCACCGTTTTGAAGAACGGCAGGGTGATGTTGGAGGTGAAGCCCGGCTGGTAAAAGAGGATCAGGCTGATAAAAAGGGCGATGGCTACTTCCCCCGCCAGCCGGACTTTTCCGGGCACGCCCCGGCTGCTCCGGCTGGTCAGTTTGCGGATGTCGTCCGCCATGCCGATGAGGCCGAAGCTGATCGTCACCATCAGGATCATCCAGATGAAATTGACCGTCAGATTGGCCCAGAGGAAGGTGGAAATGACCGTCGCGAAAATGATCAGCACACCGCCCATGGTCGGCGTGCCCTTCTTCGAGAGGTGCGAGTCCGGTCCGTCCTCCCGGATCGGCTGGCCGATCTGCAGGGACTGCAATTTTCGAATCATCCACGGCCCCAGGATGAAACAGATCACCAGGGCTGTGATCGCCGCATAGATGGTCCGGAACGTGATGTAGCGAAAAACGTTGAAGCTCGAAAATGTCGTATGCAGCGGGTATAAGAGATGATAAATCAACGGGCTATCCCCTCAAACCGAAAGTTTCGATCACGTCCCGGACCACTTCTTCCATCTTCATTCGGCGGGACCCCTTGACCAGGACCCAGTCGCCTTTTTTCAGGAAGGCCTGAAGCCCTTCCACAACTTCCCCGGACCGTTCATAGAATGAAATCCGGTCCGCTGCCAGTCCGCCCGCGATCGCCCCTTTTGCCGTCGCCCGGCAGTGGTCCCCCTTGAGAAAAACCCGCTCCACATCCGAACCGGCCATCAGACGGCCGATCCCGGTATGCAGTTTCCCCGCCTGGCCTCCCAACTCGAGCATGTCCCCCAGAACGACGGCGCTGCGGCGCCTCCCCTTCAGGCCCTGAAGCGTCTTCAGGGCTTCCCGCACGGACAGCGGATTGGCGTTGTAGGCGTCATCGATCAGATAGGCCCCGTTCCGAAGGGCGTGAATTTCAAAGCGCCCGGCAGGAGGCTTGAAGGCCGCCAGTCCCCGGCAGATCGTGCCGAGATCCGCACCGAAAGAAGCGGCGGCGGCCGCCGCCGCCAGCGCGTTGCAGAGGTTGTGCTCGCCTGCCGCCCACAGTTCCACCGCGCCCCGCGAAGCGCCGATCTTCAGGGTGAAGGCCATCCCCAGCGGCTGCTTCTTTCGAATGTTCACGGCCGTGACATCTGCCCCCTGACGCAGCCCGAAGGTCACCCGCTTCCCCTGCCAGCAACCGCTCAAAAACCGCAGCGACGCATCATCGGCATTCATCACGGCTGTCCCGCGCCCGGACATCTTTCGAAAAAGGTCGCTTTTCTCCCGTCGAATCCGGTCGAGGGATTTCAATTTTTCCAGATGGGCCGGACCGATGTTTGTGATCACGCCGATATCCGGTCCGGCGATCCGGGTCAGCCGGCCGATCTCGCCCGGCTGGTTTGTCCCCAACTCGACCACCGCCACATCATGCCGCCGGTTCAACCGCAGCAGGGTCAACGGCAGGCCGACCTGATTGTTGAAATTCCCCTCCGTCTTGAGCACCTTCCCGGTCTGCTCCAGGATCGCCGCCGTCATCTCCTTGGTCGTCGTTTTCCCGGTGCTTCCGGTGATCGCGATGACCGGAACGCCGAGTTTTCTTCTCCAGAAACGGGCAATGTCCCCCAGCGCCCGCAACGTGTCCCGGACCCGGATCACCGGGACCATCTGCGACAGGCCGGAGAGGCCCGCTTCCGCATCCCCCTGAATGACCAGGCCGGCCGCCCCGGCGGTAACAGCCGCATCGGCAAAGCGATGCCCGTCGAAATTTTCACCCCTCAGGCAGACGAACAGGTTCCCCTTCGCGATCCGGCGGGAATCCGTCGAAACGCCTCGAAAGACCGCGTTCGCATGGCCGCAGCCCGCCAGCCGGCCTCGTGTGGCCCGCAGCGCCTCCGGCAGGGAAATGACGATCGTCGCGGCGGCCTTCAATGGACGTTCCCCCGCGACCGGCCGGCCAGGGCCGATCCGGCAACCAGCCGGTCATCGAAGGCAATGCGCCGGTTCCCCAGAATCTGGTAATCCTCGTGACCCTTGCCGGCAATCAGAACCATGTCCGACGGTCCGGCGCAGGCGATGATCTTTGCGATTGCCGCAGCCCGGTCCGGAACGACGCTGTAGTGCCTGCCCGGCGTCCTCCCCGCAAACTCGTTCGGAGGCACTTTTCTCATGACTTCTGAAGGGATGCCGGACTCGATCTGGCGGATGATCTCCATCGGCTCCTCCGTGCGCGGATTGTCCGAGGTCAGGAGAAGCAGATCGCTCAGCTCCGCGGCCGCCCGGCCCATCCTGGGCCTCTTGCCGCGATCGCGGTCCCCCCCGCACCCGAAGACCGTCAGCAGGCGGCCCTCTTTCTTGAATCCGGACAGATTCTGCAGGACCCGCTTCAGGGCGTCCTCGGTGTGGGCGTAATCGACAAACACTTGAGGATCGCCCGGCCCCCCGATTTTTTCCAGCCGCCCGGGAACCTGCTTCATCGCAGCGATCCCCCGGCGGATCGCCTCCTCCGGCACGCCCAGTGCCGTCGCGGCCGTGACGGCCGCCAGCGCATTGTAGAGATTGAACCGGCCGACGAGCGGCGACGAGACCTGAAAACGGCCCGCGGCCGTTTCAACAGTGGCACGAATCCCGCCCAGGGAGAGACCCACGTCGCGGGCCCGCACATCGCAGGGAAGGTCCACGCCGTAGCTCAGCGCGGGCAGGTCCACTTCCGCCAGCAGCCGGCGCCCCCAGGGATCGTCCCCGTTGACGGCCATTCGAGGACCCGCGCTTTTTTTGCCGGAGGGCAGCACCTCCCGGAAGAAACGCTTCTTCGCCTCGAAGTAATTGTCCATCGTCTTGTGGTAGTCCAGGTGATCCTGTGTCAGATTGGTGAAAATCCCCAGATCAAATGCGCAGTCGTCCACTCGCCGCAGATCGAGGGAGTGCGACGACACCTCCGCGACCACATGACTGACCCCGTCATCGGCCATTTCACGAAGGATCCGGTGCATCTCCAGGGACTCCGGCGTCGTATGGGGCGATGCCAGGACTTTCCCGCCGTAGCGGTAATTGACGGTCCCCAGGACCCCGGCGGACCATCCCGCCGCGCTGAAAATCGACTCCAGCAGATAGGTCACCGTGGTCTTGCCGTTGGTGCCGACGACGCCGACCAGGCAGAGCCGGGACGAAGGAGCCCCGTAGAAATTTTTCCCGAGAATGCCGAGAGCGCGGCGGCTTTCGGAAACCTGCACGGCGGCGATGCCGGGGCCGGGGCTGTAGGGCTTTTCATGGACGATCACGCGGGCCCCCCTTCGAATCGCCTCGGAAATGTAATCGTGACCGTCCGACACCAGCCCGGCAATCGCGACGAAGAGGCTGTTCTCCCCGCACTGCCGCGAATCATAGCAGATGCCGGAAACCGCGCCGGACAGATCACCGGTGCGCTTCAGGATCGGGACATCTTGGAGAAGCATCGACCAATCCACCCGCTGACCTCAATTGCCGGTACTGAAGGATACCCTGCAGTAGCGCGTTTCTCCAAGGGCGATCCCCGGCGCCGGGACCTGACTGACGGCCCAACCCGTTCCGCTGACGCTGATCTCGATGCCCCTTTCCTTCGCCTTTCTCATGGCATCGCGAATGGTCATTCCCCGGAAATCCGGCATGGACGTTTCATCGGCACTCGCCGCTTCCACCGCCTCCATCCCGGGGGCCGCCGCCTCCGCCGGGCGAGGGGCGAGGTCGGGACCGGCCGAAACGAGCCGGATCTTCACATCCGGGCCGATCTTCTCCACTTCGGGAGTCGGGTTTTCCCGAATGTTCGTCTTGAAGCAGGTCAGGATCTTTTCCGCAATGTTTTTGAAGACGGGGGCCGAAGCGACGCCGCCCCATTTGTCGCGCTGAGGCTCGTCCAGCATGACCAGGATCGCGACCTGCGGATCCTCGGCCGGGAAAAATCCCATGAAGGATGTCCGGACCCGCTCGGAAGAATAGACGCGGCGGGCAGAATCGTATTTCTGGGAAGTCCCCGTCTTTCCGGCCACGTTCACGCTCTCGATGCGCGCCTTCTTTCCGGTCCCGTCCGGGTCCCCCACCACGCTGGTCATGATCGCGGTCAGCCTTCGAGCGGTCCGGGGGGAAACGACCTGCCGGACGGGGGTTGGTGCATATTTTTTGATGACCTGCCCCCGTTTGTCCACCAGTCCGCGCACGATGTAGGGTTTCATCAGGACACCCTGGTTGGCGATGGCGGAAAGGGCGGTGACGAGCTGCATCGCCGTCACCGATATCCCCTGGCCGAAGGCGACCGTCGCCGCATCCACGCGCGTCCAGTTGTTGACCGGCCGGAGCAGGCCCGCGATTTCACCAGGGAGATCGATCCCCGTCTTCGCGCCGAAGCCGAACTTCTTGATATAGTGGTAGAATTTTTCCTTGCCCAGGCGTTCGGAGATTTTGACCGATCCGATATTGCTGGAATATTTGATGATGTCGGGAAAAGCAAGATAGCCGTGCCGCTTGCGCTGGGCCTCGTGAATGATCCGGTCGGCAACCCGGTATTTCCCGTTTTCGCAGTAAAACTGGTCGGTCTCCCGGACAACGCCCTCTTCAAGGGCCGCCGCCGCGAGAAACGGCTTGAAGGTGGAGCCGGGGTCGAAGCAGTCCGTGATGACCTTGTTCTTGCCCACACCGGCGACGGATTTCGAAAAAACATTGGGGTCGAAGCCCATCTCGTTGGCAAGCGCCAGGATCTCCCCGGTTTTCGGATCCATAACGATGGCGATCCCGCCCTTGGCGCCCTTGGCCTGGACGGCCTCCTTCAGCTGAGACTCCACAAGGTGCTGGATGCGGTTGTCGATGGTCAGGATCAGGTTCGTGCTTTCCCGACGCGGTCCCCCCGCCGGTTCGACACGGGGGTAAAGACGCTTCCCCTTGGCATCCCGCGCCCAGGTCAGCTTTTCCGGCGCCCCCCGAAGGTCTTCGTCATATCTCAGTTCCACCCCCTCCAGCCCCTTGGCGTCCAGTCCGACAAAGCCGATCAGATGGCCCGCCAGCTCGCCGTTGGGATAGAAGCGTTTGGGCTCCTTGATGAGGAAGATGCCGCCCAGGTCCGCTTTTTCGACCAGAGCGGCCTGGTCCGGCGTAATCCTGCGGGCGATCCAGCAGAAGTTCCGGGATGCGGAGAATTTTTTCAGGATCGTTCCCCGGTCGATGCGCAGAATGGCTGCGATCTTCCCGGCTGTTGTCTGGGGATCCACAACCTTGGAGGGATCGGCGCAGACCGAATCCGCCATGACGCTGACGGCGAGCTTTTCCCCGTTGCGGTCGAAGATGACACCCCTTTCCGACTCGGTCTGCAAGGTCATGGTGTGCTGGCGGTCGGCGCGGGTCTTCAGGTCCTGCCCCTTGAGCACCTGAATCTGAAAGGCCCGCGTGACGAGGGCGATAAACAGGACCAGGAAAAAAAGGATCAGACTGGCGAGCCGCAATTTCAACCATTTTTTGGCCTCGATGGTCATTGCGCAATCTCCGAACCCTTGATGACAATCACCTGATCCCGCTCCGGATAGGTCATGTGCAGGCTGGCTTTCGCGATGCTTTCGATGCGGTGCGGCGATTTCAGGGTCGCCAGTTCAAGCTTCAGCCGCCGTTGCTCCTCCAGAAGCTGTTCCTTGAGTGTCATCTCTTCGGCAACCCGGTACTCCAGTCGCGTCATCTGGATGTGCGACCACACGTAGGCGATCGCCACCGCCATCAGGACAAAGGCGACAAAAAGAAACACGGAGTACTTGAGCCGCGGCGTTGCCTTTTTTTCCTGATCGGCATCATTCGGGCTGAGCATCGTTTCCGGCATCGTTCAAATCTTCTCCGCGGTCCTGAGCCTGGCGCTGCGCGCCCTGGGGTTCCTTTCGCTTTCTTCCGCGCCGGGGCGGAGCGGCTTCCGGGTCAGGACCCGGAGTCTGGCCTCGCACCGGCACCGGCACACCGGCATGCCCGGAGGGCACTGGCACCTGCCCTCGCCGGACTGAAAGGCCCCCTTGACGATCCGGTCCTCCAGGGAGTGAAAGGAGATGACCGACAGCCTTCCCCCGCTGCGAAGCCGATCCATCGCCGCCTCGATGGCCCGGCGGAGATTCGGCAGTTCCTGATTGACGGCCATGCGAATCGCCTGGAAGGTTCGGGTGGCCGGGTGGATCTTCCCGTGAACGCCCGGCCGCCGAACCGCCCGGCTCACCACGTCGGCAAGTTCGGCCGTTGTCCGGATCGGCTCCGATTCCCTTCTGGCCGAGATCGCCCTCGCGATTCTTCCGGCCATGGGTTCCTCGCCGTACTCCCGGATCAGTTGTTTCAGTTCTTTTTCCGGAGACAGGTTGACCAGATCACGGGCGCTGTAGCGGCTGCCCCGATCCATGCGCATATCGAGCGGAGCATCCGAAGAAAAGCTGAACCCCCTGTCCGCCGTATCCAGTTGATGGGACGAGACCCCCAGGTCCAGGAGCACCCCGTCAACTTCCCCAATTTCCAGGTTGGTCAGGATGTTACCGATATCCGCAAAATTGCCCTTGACCAGAATTTTTCTCCGGCCAAAGGAATGCAAGCTCTTTTCGGATGCGGCGATGGCATCGTCATCCCGGTCGATGCCGATCAGCAGGCCGTCGGGAGCGGAACGCTCCAGAATCGCCCGTGCATGGCCGCCGCCCCCCAGGGTCCCGTCCACGTAGATGCCGCCGCTTGCGCACCGCAGAGATTGAACAACCTCCTCGAGCATGACCGGCTCGTGAAAGGAACCCATGCCATGGACCTTCCCTAAATGCCCAGATCGGCCATGTATTCACTGAACGTTTCGAGGCCGCCTTCCGCCTTCCTCATTTCCGCCTCGAAGCGTTCCTTGCTCCATATCTCGATGACCCGGATCATTCCGGCCAGGACGACGTCCTTTTCGAGGCCTGCAAACTCGCGGAGATTCGGTGGAATGAGGACGCGGCCCTGGCCGTCCAGCGCGCAGTCCACCGCACCGGACATGAAAAACCGCTGGAAGGCCCGGACTTCCTTTCTCAGGAGGGACTGATGGCTGACTTTCTCTTCGATAATGCGCCATTCGTCGTAGGGGAAAACCATCAGGTAGCCGTCCCAGTTCGTGATCACGATACGGCTGTCGTATTTTTCGGCAAAGACCTCGCGCAACCTCGCCGGAAAGATGATTCTTCCCTTGTCGTCGATCGTATGATAGTATTGTCCTCGAAAGACAGACACGAAAAGTTCCTCCACAAAAAACCACTTCACTCCACTTGCGGCCACAATAATGAAGCGTCGGTCCTTTGTCAAGGAAAAAATCTACTCGTTTTGCCTTTTAATCTGATATTTTAAGACAGCTTCGTTGTGGGCGATCAGGTTCGTTGAAAACCGGTGGGTTCCGTCATTGTTGGATACGAAATAGAGATAGTTCACAGAGGCGGGATAGAGGGCGGCGCGGAGCGAATCGATGCCGGGGTTGGCAATCGGGCCGGGGGGCAATCCCTTGATCTTGTAGGTGTTGTAGGGGGATTCGTTGTCCAGGTGCCTTCTCGTCACCTTGCTGCTGTAGTTCCGGAGGTTGTAGATTGCGGTGGGGTCGCTCTGCAGTCGCATCCCCTTCTTCAGCCGGTTGTGGAAGACGCCGGAAACCAGCGCCTTTTCATCCCGGTAGCCGGTTTCCTTGCCGATCAGCGAGGCCAGCGTGACGAATTCCTGAGTGCTGAGCTGAAGCACCCGCGCACGCTCCAGCATCTCCGGGGTGACCTGTTTCCAGAACTGATTCACCATGATCCGGACGATTTCCCGCGTGGTCATCGCCCGGTTCAGGGCATAGGTTTCGGGGTACAGATAACCCTCGGCGCTCGCCGCCGGGATCTTGAGCGACGCCAGGAATTTCGGATCCGTCGCGACCTCGATGAAGATTCGCTCCTCGACGAGCCGGTCGGCGGCCAGCCGCTCGGCGATCTGCTTCAGCGTGAAGTCCTCCGGAATGGTCACCCGGTACGTCTTGATTTCCCCCCGGATCAGCTTCCGGATGATCTCGGCGGGGCTCATCCCGGCGTCCATCTCGTACTCGCCGGCCTTGATCGACCTTCGGGCGCCGTGGGCCATCGCCACGGCGTAAAAAAGAATGCGGTTGTTCACCAGCCCCTGGCGGTCCAGGACATCCACGATCTGCCAGAATCCGGCGCCCTTGGGGATATCGACCGTGGCGGCGCGGCCACCGTCGCCGACCGGGGTCTTAGCGTAAAACAGAAACAGCATGAGGCCGACTGACGCGGCAAACACCAGGAGCGCCGCAACGGGTCGGACCCTTTTCAGGATGGCGGACAGGATTTTCATGACCGATCCCCGCAATCTTCTTTTCGCACCCCCGCCGACCCGAGAGAGTCCAGGTATCCCTGGAGGATGATGCCCGCGGCCATCCGGTCGACGACCTTCTTTCGCTTTTCCCGGCGCACATGGGACGCGGCCAGGATCTCCTCGGCCGTACGGGTGGACAGGGTCTCGTCCCACTTCACGACGGGAAGGCCAAACCGCGCCTCCAGCCGGCGGGCAAAGCGGTTGACCTTATCGCACTGGATTCCCTCCGTACCGTCCAGCCGGACCGGGTAGCCCACCACGATTTTTTCCACACCATGGGCCCCGACCAGCCGCGCGATGGCTTCCATGTCGTCCTCACGATTCCTGCGCTCGACCGTTGCCAGGGGCTGTGCGGTCAGGCCCAGCTCATCGGACAGGGCCACGCCGATCCTCCTGCTTCCATAATCCAGTCCCATGATTCTCATAAATAAGCCCCCGGCGCTTAAACGGGGCTTAATAAACCATCGTTCCGGCCAATTCAACACAATTTTTTTCGAGTGGCATTGCATCGCGGCCTTGCCGTCTGTGACCGGGGCGGTGTTTTTGCGGTTGTGAAAAGGCGGTGACTTTGTTAATTGGCAGGAATGAAGCACATCATCCTGGGAACCGCCGGGCATGTCGATCATGGCAAGACGGCGCTCGTCAAGGCCCTGACCGGCGTGGACACGGACCGGCTCAAAGAGGAGAAGGAGCGGGGCATCACCATCGAGCTCGGATTTGCCTCCCTCGATCTGCCGGGCGGGGGCACGGTCGGCGTGGTGGACGTCCCGGGTCATGAGCGGTTCATCAAGAATATGGTGTCCGGCGCGGCCGGCATCGATTTGGTGATGATGGTCGTTGCCGCGGACGAAGGCATCATGCCCCAGACCCGGGAACACCTTCACATCTGCTCCCTGCTGGGCATTCGCAAGGGCCTCGTGGCCCTCACCAAGGTGGACCTGGTGGACGATGAATGGCGGGAGCTGGTCGCCGACGACATCCGCAACTTCCTGAAGGGCACCTTCATGGAGGACGCCCCGATTCTCCCGGTTTCGGCACTGACCGGGAGCGGCCTTCCCGAGCTGCTGCAAGCTCTGGCGCATTCCGCCTCGGAGATCGGCGCGAAGAGCGACGCCGGCCTCTTCCGGCTGCCCGTCGACCGCGTGTTCAGCATTCGGGGGTTCGGAACGGTGGCGACCGGAACGCTGGTCTCCGGGAGCATCGCCGTGGGCGAGGAGGTCGCCATCCTGCCCGGCCGGATCGTCTCCAGGGTCCGGGGGCTGCAGATCCACAACCACAGCGTCAGCGAGGCGGAGTCCGGCCAGCGCACGGCCGTCAACCTGCAGGGTATCGAGCGGGCGGCGATCGAGCGCGGGAACGTCCTGACCCGACCGGGCGCCCTCGATCCGACGCGGCGCCTCGACGTTTTCTTCGAATATCTGCCGGGGAACGACCGAAAAATGAAGAACCGCGCCCTGGTCCGCTTCCATGCCGGCACCAGCGAGTTGATGGCCCGGCTTACCCTTCTGGACCGGGACGAAATCGAACCGGGCGGAAAGGCCTACGCCCAGCTCTTTCTGGCCGCGCCGGCCGTGGCGATGGCCGGCGACCGCTTCGTCGTGCGAAGCTATTCCCCGGTGACGACCGTCGGCGGCGGACAGGTCATCGATCCCCTTTCCCGCAAGCACAAGCGTCGCTCGGAAGGGGTGATTCAGGAGCTGGACCGGCTGCACCATGGCTCCGAGCCGGAGCGTCTGGCCGTCATCATTGGGCGCGCTTCCTTCGACGGCATCGACCCGAGGGGCCTGGTCATCCGCACCGGCCTGCCCGCGGCGCAGGTCCGCAAGGGCCTCGATCTGATCTTCTCCCGCAGACAGGCCGTTCTCCTCGACCGGGAGGAAACGCGGGCGGTGGCCCCGGAGGTTTATGAGGAGCTGCAGCAGCGAACGATCGGGGAGATCCGCGTCCACCACGAGAAATTTCCGCTCCGGGAGGGGCTCTCCCGGGAGGAGCTGCGGATGAAGCTCGGGGCTTTCATCGGCCCGAAGCTCTTCCACGCCGCGATGCGGGACCTCGAAAAGGCCGGGAAGATCGTCACGGACCGCGAAAACATCCGGCTGCCGGACCACCGGGTCAGCCTGCAGGACGACCAGGAATCCCTGCGGCGGGAAATTGCCGAATGGTACCGGCAGGCGGGGCTCGCGCCCCCTTCGCTTCGCGAGGTGACGGAGAAGTTCGCGCAGCACAAATCCCAGATCGGCGGCATCCTGAACGTCATGCTCAAGAACGGCACGCTGACCAAGATCAACGAGGATCTGTGCTTTGACGCGCAGGCGCTGCAGCGACTGCGGGAGGACTACAAGAACCGGCTCTTGAAGGACGGCAAGGCGACGCCGGCCACGTTCAAGGAGCTGACCGGGCTGACCCGGAAATACATCATCCCGCTGATGGAATATTTTGACGCGACCAAACTGACCGTCCGCTCCGGCGACCACCGCCTCCTGCGGGAGAGGGGGGGCTGAGATGAACGGCACCGAACAGGCGGACGGCCTCGTGCGCTGTCCGGTCCACGCATTTGACGGGCGGGTTTTCTCCGGGACGACCGCGGACATCGTTCAGGAAATGCCATTGCGGATCTATCTCAACGGCCGCCACATCGTCACCACGGCCTGCACGGGTCTGCACGTAGAGGAGCTGGCGGTGGGATTCCTCCGGTCCGAGGGCCTGATCCGGAGCCGGGACGAGATTCAGGACATTCAAACCGCCCCGGACCGCACGGCGGTGCGCATCGATGCCGTCACAACGGACGCGCAGGCCCCTGGGAATGGCGGTCCCGGGAAGGCCATCGCATCCAGCGGCGGCCGCGGCTTCGGGCGGGATCCCGCAACCAGATCCGGGCAGCCTGCCGGGAAGGAAATTCCGCCGCTCGGGCCGGACCGGGTTCTGGACCTCATGGAGAAATTTCTCGATGTGACGAACCTGCACCGGATCACGCGGGGCACACACTGCGCCGCCCTGGCGGACGGGGCGAAGATCCTGGTGTCGCGGGAGGACATCGGCCGTCACAACGCCCTCGACATGCTGGCCGGCCACGCGCTGCTCCACGGCATGGACTGCCGGGACAAGATCGTGCTGAGGACGGGCCGGGTCTCCTCGGAAATCGTGCAAAAGGTGCGGCAGATGGGACCGCCCGTGGTCGTCTCGCTGGCCGTGCCCACCTCCCTGGCGATTCAACAGGCCGAGGAAGCCGGCATCACCCTTGTCGGGGCGGTGCGGGGCAGAACCTTCAAGGTTTACACACAGGAAAGGCGGATGGGTCTGTGATGAAAAAGGAGCTTTATATCAGCAACATGAAGGCGGGGGAAAAGGTCGGCACGTCCTTTCTGGTGTCGGAAAAAAACCTGGCT
This sequence comes from Syntrophales bacterium, assembly GCA_034678725.1. Lineage (GTDB taxonomy): Bacteria > Desulfobacterota > Syntrophia > Syntrophales > Fen-1087 > JAXDBM01. Next base: position 47,218 of record JAXDBM010000071.1, read on the forward strand.
TATTCGCAGAAGGGGTCCCCCTATCTCAACCTGCGCCTGAAGGACCGGACAGGCGAGCTGGACGGCAAGGTCTGGGACAAGGCGATCGAACTGGACAGCTACTTCCGAAAGGGGGACATCGTCTATATCGTCGGGAGACTCCTGAACTACAAGAACAATCTCCAGTTGTCCGTGCTGGAAGTGAGAAGAATGGGTGATGGGGACATCGACCCGGCGGATTTTTTTCCCGCCGCCGCACGGGACGCCAATGACATGTTCGCGGACCTGATGGCCTATGTCGGTCAGGTTGAGACCATCTGCCTGCGGGATCTCCTCCTCGCCTTCTTCCGAGACGAGCAGATCGTCGCGCGATTCAAGCGGGCGCCCGCCGCCAAGGGATTCCACCACGTCTACCTCGGAGGGCTGCTGGAGCACACCCTGTCCGTAATCCGGCTCCTCGACCTCGCCGCGGCGCACTACCCGGGGGCCAACCGGGACCTGCTGATCGCCGGCGGCATCCTGCACGACATCGGCAAGATTCATGAATTTCACTACGACCGCCTGATCGAATACAGCGATGCGGGCCGGCTGGTGGGCCACATCGTCATGGGCGTGGAGATGCTGGACGCCCAGATCGCCAAGATCCAGGGGTTCCCGGAGAACCTCGCCATGGAACTGCGCCACCTGATTCTCAGCCACCACGGGACGCTGGAATTCGGCTCCCCCAAGCGCCCGAAAACCCTCGAAGCCCTGATCGTCCACTACATGGACGACCTGGACGCCAAGGTGAATGCCTTCCAGACTTTCGTGGGCAATACGGCAGACGGGGAGTCGAACTGGACCCCCTATCACCGGCTTTTCGAACGGTACATCTTCAAGGGGAACAGCGCTTACGGCGGAGGCGGCGGGGAGGATGCGTAGTCGCTTCAGTTGGGCTGGCTCCGCTTCTTGATCTTGAAGGGGCTGATCTTTCTGACCATCGTCCGGCGCGTTTCTTCCGTCAGAAGGCACCCTTCCAGGCAGTTGCCGACACAGTCGCCGTCGCAGGGCTCGATGTGGATGGTCACGCTCGACCGGGGAAAATGGCTTTCGATCTTCCCGGACAGCTCCTCCGTGACCCGGTGCGAATCCTCCACGGTCATTCCGGGATCGACCTTGAGGTGAAACTCCACAAAGCGGAAGTTGCCGGCCTTCCTCGTCCGCAACTGGTGGAAGCCGTGTATCACCGGACGATGCGCCCGGATCAACTCGCGGATCCAGTTCACCTCCTGGGACGGCAGTTGGACATCCATGAGGTCCTTCGCAGACCGCAGGGTCAGGTCATAGGCCGCCTTGATGATCAGGAGGGCCACGCCGATGGCCGCGGCCGGGTCCAGCCACGTCAGATCCGCGCCGGGAAAGATCCACCCCCCCGCCCAGATGAGCGCCAGGCTTACCATGACGCCCGCCGAGGTGTAGACATCGGTGCGCAGATGCCAGGCATCCGCCTCCAGGGCGACGGAATCCGTCTCCCGGGCCACCTTGAAAAGCATGTTGGAAACCACGATATTGAACACGGCGGAAACAAGCATCACGCCGACGCCCCAGCTCACGTATGCGATGGGCTCCGGATGCCGGATCTTCTTCGCGGCCTCAAAGATAATCCAGCCGGCGGCCAGGAAAATGAGCAGGGCCTCGACCGTGCCGGAGATGTTCTCGATCTTGCCGTGGCCGAAGGGGTGCCGCTTGTCGGCGGGAACGGAGGATGTCTTGACGGAAAACATGGCGATGAGGGCGGCGACCAGGTCCACGGCGGAGTGGATCGCCTCGGAGATGATCGACACGGCGCCGATCAAAAACCCCACCGCCAGCTTCAGGATGACGAGCAGGCTGTTGGAGACCACCGACAGCAGGGCCACTTTTTCTTTCTGTTGTTGCGTCTTGTCCATGAAGCGCATTTAGCACATCCGCGCTCTGTTCTCAAATCATTCCCGGCCGCCGTTCCGATCGCAATCTTGTGCCGGCGGCGCTTTTATGGCATACAGGCGCGGAAAGCAGGGTTCACCCAATGAAGATCATCGAGTGCGTCCCCAACATCAGCGAAGGCTGGAGCAGGAAGAAAGTCTTGAAGATCGCCGGGGCGCTGACCGGCTTGCCCGGCGTGAAGCTGCTCGACATTTGCATGGACCGGGACCATCACCGCAGCGTTCTGACCTTCATCGGCCCCCCGGATGCCGTGCGGGACGCGGCGCTGGCCGTCTGCGGCAGGGCCCTGGAAATGATCGACATGCGGGAACACACAGGCGCGCATCCGCGCATCGGAACGGTTGACGTGGTGCCCTTCGTCCCCCTCGGCAACGCGACCATGCCGGACGCAGTCCGGGTCGCGCACGGTTTCGGCCGAGCGTACGCCGAGAAAAACCGGATCCCCATCTACTTTTACGGGGAGGCGGCCCTGGCGCCCTGGAAAAGGGAGCTGTCCGACATCCGCAGGGGCGGCTACGAGGCGCTCCGGAAGAAGATGAACGATCCGAACTGGCTTCCCGACGCCGGACCGGCCACATTCCACGAGCGTTCCGGCGCAACGGCTGTCGGGGCGCGCGTCCCACTGATCGCCTTCAACATCAACCTCAAATCGGGCGATCTCGACCTGGCGCAGAGCATTGCCAGATCCATCCGGCAGTCCGGCGGCGGGCTCCCCTGCGTCAAGGCCCTGGGCATTCCGCTGAAAAGCCGCAAGCTGGTCCAGGTCTCCATGAACCTCACCGATTACCGGGTCACGTCGGTCCGCACGGTATTCGAGCGCGTCTGCGAAGAGGCCGCCCGCAACGGCACGGACATTCTGGAGTCCGAACTGATCGGCCTCATCCCCCACGCCGCGCTGGCCGGCACCACGCCCGAAGATTTGAAATTGAGGGACTTTTCTGATAAAAAAATCCTCGAATCTCATTTTTAACCGGCGGGACTTCCGTGCGGTAAGCCGGTTGACAGCCGCCGTGAAAGCATGCTAAACGGCACGCTCTTTTCAGCAGACACAACTCGCGCCCCCGTAGCTCAGTAGGATAGAGCAACGGATTCCTAATCCGTGTGCCGCGCGTTCGACTCGCGCCAGGGGCACCAATTAAATCAATCACGTACAATTTTTTGAATGGCATAACGGATTAATTTGATAGCTATTGTGATAAAAAAATAAAATTTTTTGTCTTTCTCTCTCCTTCATTCAAAGATTTTCTTGACAAGCACTGAAAAAATGGATAGAAAATTAACAGGAATGATTTCAGATAAGATATGTTGACGAAAGAATCCATCATTCAAAGGCTTCAGGAGAACGGCCTGAGACTAACGAGTCAAAGACTGGCTATTATTGACGTGTTGGCTAGGAAAGGTCATCTTCATCCGGGAGCGCGCTTTATCTACAAAGAAGCGAAAAAGAAGTGCTCCCGTCTCAGCCTGTCATCGGTCTATGCAAACATGAATGAACTGTTCCGGTATGGAATCATCAAATCGCTTGAATTTGACGGGAAGGAAAACCGTTGCGAAGGGAACCTGGAAGAGCACATTAATCTGATCTGCGAACATTGCGGAAAAATTACTGATTTCGAAGTCCCCGTTGCTTTGAATCAGAAAGAGATCGCCAAGAAAACGGGCTTTCTGATCACCAATAACAGGCTGGAATATTACGGATACTGCGGAGAATGCACTAAAAGCAAAGGATAATCCATGTCCGGGCACAAAACGCCGGGCACATCTTTGCAACTGGTATTCGGTGTTTTACTTCATGAATTATTCTCTGGAATTATTCCGGATAAAGAAAAAACTAAACTGTCGCGTATAAATATCAATAATTTAACCGAATCAAAATGAAAGGAGGAAACGTAATGAATGAAGAAAGTAAGTGCCCCTTAACGGGCGGGTCAAGCAAACAATTTGCGGCTAGAGGTATGTCGAACCGTGACTGGTGGCCGAACCAGTTGAAACTCAATATCCTCCATCAGCATTCCTCCAAGTCCAATCCAATGGACAAGGGTTTCAACTATTGCAAGGAATTCAAAAAACTTGATTTCGCAGCACTTAAGGAAGACCTCCGTAAACTGATGACGAATTCGCAGGACTGGTGGCCTGCCGATTGGGGCCATTACGGCGGCCTGATGATCCGCATGGCCTGGCACAGCGCTGGCACCTACCGCTCCGGTGACGGCCGCGGCGGGGGTGGTACCGGTAACCAGCGTTTTGCGCCTCTCAACAGCTGGCCGGATAATGTCAACCTCGACAAGGCGCGTCGTCTGCTCTGGCCCATCAAGCAGAAATACGGCAAAAAAATTTCCTGGGCCGATCTGATGATCCTGGCCGGCAACGTCGCCCTGGAGTCCATGGGATTCAAAACTTTCGGTTTCGGCGGCGGTCGTGATGATATCTGGGAACCGGAAGAGGATATCTACTGGGGCTCTGAAGAAGAGTGGCTGGCTACAAGTGATAAACCAAAGAGCCGTTACACCGGCGACAGGGATCTCGAAAATCCCCTGGCTGCGGTACAGATGGGTCTGATCTACGTGAACCCTGAAGGTCCGGACGGCAAGCCAGATCCCGTCGCCTCTGGCCGCGATGTACGTGAAACTTTCGCTCGCATGGGTATGAACGATGAAGAAACTGTTGCCCTTGTTGCCGGCGGACACACCTTCGGCAAGGCTCATGGCGCGGGTGATCCGAAGCTCGTCGGCCCCGAGCCCGAAGCCGCCCCCATCCAAGAGCAGGGCCTGGGCTGGAAGAACCGATTGGGTACCGGCAAGGGCGTGCATACCACCTCCAGCGGTATCGAAGGCGCCTGGAAGCCTAACCCTACCAAGTGGGATAACGGTTACTTCGACGTGCTCTTTGGTTACGAGTGGGAGTTGGTCAAGAGCCCGGCGGGTGCTCAGCAGTGGCAGCCCAAAAACGTCAAACCCGAAGACATGATCCCCGACGCGCACGATCCATCGAAGAAATATCCGCCGATGATGACCACAGCTGATTTGTCGCTGCGCTTTGATAAGATCTATGAGCCTATCGCGCGCCACTTCCACCAGGACCAGAAGGCTTTTGCCGACGCCTTTGCCCGTGCATGGTTCAAGTTGACCCACCGCGATATGGGGCCGAAGAGTCGTTATCTCGGTCCGGAAGTTCCGAAGGAAGAGCTGATCTGGCAGGACCCCATTCCCGCAATCAATTATAAATTAATCGGCATGAAGGATATTGCCTCCCTCAAGAGCAAAATTTTGGCTTCCGGTCTCTCGGTTTCAGAATTGGTTTCAACGGCCTGGGCGTCTGCATTCACGTATCGTAGCTCCGACAAGCGCGGTGGTGCCAACGGTGCCCGTATTTGTCTGGCGCCGCAAAAGGATTGGGAAGTCAACCAGCCCGCTCGACTGGCAAAGGTTCTCAAGACGTTTGCCGGTATCCAGAAGACATTCAACAAGGCCCAGTCCGGCGGCAAGAAGGTTTCCATGGCGGATCTGATTGTTCTGGCTGGTTGTGCGGGCATCGAACAGGCTGCGAAAAATGCCGGACACAAGGTAACGGTTCCTTTCACGCCGGGACGCATGGACGCCTCGCAGAAGCAGACCGATGTGGTTTCCTTCGCTTTGCTCGAACCGAAAGCGGATGGTTTCCGCAACTATCAGAAAGCCCGCTATGCCGTATCCGCCGAGGAGTTGCTGCTTGACAAGGCGCAATTGCTGACCTTAACCGCGCCTGAAATGACAGTGCTTGTGGGCGGCATGCGTGTCCTGAATACCAACTTCGGACAGACCAGATCCGGTGCCTTTACCAAGAGGCTGGAAGCGTTAACGAACGACTTTTTTGTAAACCTGCTCGATATGAACACGGAGTGGAAGGCTGCCGGAGATTTATTTGAAGGGTATGATCGCAAGACAGGTGAACTGAAATGGACCGCCACGCGTGTTGATCTCATCTTCGGTTCAAACTCACAACTCAGGGCTCTGGCGGAAGTTTACGGAAGCGCGGACGGTCAGAAGAAGTTTGTGAAAGACTTCGTGGCGGCCTGGACTAAGGTGATGAACCTTGACCGATTCGATCTTGCCTGAGCGTAGCATAGACATCTTTGAGAGCTTCTAAAGGGGCTGTAAAAAAACAGTCAGCCAACAACCAACTCCAGAGACAGACATACCGTCGCCGCTGCAATGGAATTTAATGAAATGCTCTATGCTAAGAGAAACGGGCTGATCCGCGATAGGACAGCCCGTTTCTCTGTTGTTTATTTAATCAAAACAAAAAGTAATTCGTTTTGTTTTCCGTCATATGCATTGCTAACGGTTTACGAATGGTTGATCAACAAGAAAAATAATGTGTTCTACCTGGTGCAGAAGATCAAGCTGAGCCTCCGACCCTTGACATCTCTGACTGCAAAAGCGACACTTCCTGCCAGCATGGTTTTGCCTCTATGAACTCTGATCTGAAGCGTTTTGCAAATTTGCTTGTCAACACCTTTGGCTTGGATGTAATCGTTGTAAAACAGTTCATAAGCAACGTTGAGTTTTTTGTTGATCCTTTTGACCTTGCTATTGCAGGCTTTGATTAGAAAATCATTGGCTCCATTCCAATCCAGTCCTTTGACTTTCATTACCAAAGAAAGGTCTAACATTGATTTGATTAGACTAATTACAAGTGAATGGATAGGAAAGATAATAAATAAAGCGTAAACACCTTGAAAAATAATCTTAGATATGTTTCATTAAATAAGACTTTATGGACTAAGTCGTTTCGTCAATCTTCATTTTCCAAAATTGATAGGTTTAAGATGAACGATTATCTGATCACGTATGCTATATAACCCACAATCCTTACTGAAAGGAATGTGGGTTTTTTATTGTTTTGTCGGGACTGAAATAAAAAAGCATAGGGATGGTATCAATGGATTCAACATACGAAATAAAAGATAATTGTCTATTCTTGAAGGTGACGGGTGATTTTGACAAAAACTGTTCAATAGAAATAATTTATGAGACACATGAAAAGTTATTAACGCACAATTTGACTATGATTTTTTGTGATGTTAGGGATGTAACGGGACTTGAATATCCACGAAAACCTATTCTTTCAATATATGATTTGTCTTCTATGATCTCCACGTATGTTCCTAGTCGAACAAAGATAATTATACTGGGAACAGAAAAACAAGTCGATAAATATGCTTTTTTTGAGAATGAAATGATTAAAAGGGGATTATCTGTCAAGGTAACTTCAAAACCTGAAGAAGGTTTGAAATGGTTATCGGAAGAAAAATCATAGAAGACATATCAATGGATACAAAATACGAAATAAGAAATGACTGTCTGTTCTTGAAGATGACTGGTGATTTTGATATCAATCGTTCAATAGAAATAATGTATGAAACAAATGAAAAGCTACGAACACACAATTTGAATAAGTTTTTTCTTGATATTACGGGAGAAACTGGACTTGATGATAGAAAAAAAACTGCCAAGAAAATATATAATTTATCCTCTTTGATATCCCAGTCTTTTCCCATAGGAACAAAAATATCGCTTATTGAAACGAAAGAACAAATGGGTGGATATAGTTTTTTTGAGGATGTATTGACCCGTATGGGATTTTCCGTCAAGGTTACTACAAAACCTGAAGAAGGTATGAAATGGTTGGGTGTGTTATCAGAAGAACAATCCGTGTAAAGCCCTCGATATAAAATTTCATGTATGGCCTGCTTTGTCAGGATGCCCTCGTTTAATTCGACCACATTCTTCATATGTGGCCGTCATCTAAAAAAACGGCGTCTGATTAGATTAAAAACCGACCGTCAGGGCTACGTAGGGACCTGCAAATTCTAAGTCGGCATACACGTCGTCGATATCATCTACCTTGAATTTCATGTAGCGGTATCCGCCATGAATATCGAGGAAAGGGAATGGTGTGACAGAAATTTCAGCCATAGCATCGAAGAATACACTGCCTGAATACCCCATACCTGAAGCTTTCAATCGGCCCTCAAGGATATTTTTGATAACGCCGATATGAGCTCCGATACCAAGCATTGGGATCGGAATTTGGAACGTTTCTTTTTGATCATACTGAGATCCCATAGTGGGTGAACGCATGCTCGCTTCTCCATCAATATACCTCATTTTGCCGATAATGCCGATGGAAAAACCTGCCAATACATTCTCAATATTGATTAGATCATACTGATATTCAAGATCGAACATCTTCGCCTTAAAGTCAGATTCGATGAATGTGTTCGCATATTTTTTGCCTAAGAAATTAATTGGCTGCGTAATATAATTTGAACCCGAATAATCGAACTGGGTGTACATGAAACTTATGTGATGTTTCTTGATACCCGCATACACTTCCACGGAAGGGAAACTTTCATCGTTTATCCCTAACGTATCTTTTACATCCATTTCAGTTCCTTCGAGCCCGTCTCCATCCACTCGAAGATCTCCCTTGAGATCGGGGAACCAGTAATAGCCTCTTACTCCAAGTTCAAGGGCGCGTGCTGGTGTGACAAGACTGACAATTAAAGAAAATATTGCCATCACGCACAATACTGATGAGAAATACTTCTTCATAGATGTTCTCCTTTTGAGAGGAACTTACTTTTTCCTAAGTGAACATAAGACAAATGGACTTGTGTGTCAATGCAATGAAGACAGTGGGTACAAATTGAAAGCAGAAAAAATTTGTCTATCAAAATTGATAGATGCTTTGTTTCACCTGTACAAAAATTTAATCACTGATTTTTGAGCATCACTGAATTATTTTTTAACATGCCCTTAATGGGAAACTTGCCCCATAAATTATGATAGCCCCAGCCTTCACATTTCTTTCAATGGCTTGAACATTTCATTGCAATAAAAGAAGTAAAAGTTGAATTTAAAGATGTCGGTGCCAATGAAGATATCCGATAAATAGCATTGTATTTCAAACAGATAAGATGATGTTTTGTGTGTCTTTAAATTTTGGCACATAAATTTCATTAGTATAAAGGCAAATAAACAAACTACCCTAAGGAGGTAACAGATCATGAAAAAGACA
>JAXDBM010000072.1:0-3653 GCA_034678725.1 Syntrophales bacterium
CGGAAGGTCTTCCCGGAACCGGCGGAAGCGGTGACAAAGAGGCTCTTCACCATGGGCGGCCTCCCGTCCGGTAGAGGTCCGGCCTGAGGCAGAGCGCCTTGAACGGGCAGTATGCGCAGCCTTTCGCTTGATAGTTGGGGGCAAAGCGCTCCAACGCCAGCATCCCGTCGAGCCGCCGCGCGACCCGTTCCATGATCCGGTCGCAGTCGGCCAGATCCCCCTCCGCAAGCCGCCCCTCATAGTCGCCGCGCGCCCTCGGCCTGAGAAAAATGAAGGACGCGTCGAGCCGCTCCGGGCTCGCCTCCCCGCTGCGCACCACGAGATAGGCATAGATGAGCAGTTGAAAGCGGTCGTCGAACGAGTCCGTCCTGTCCACCCGGTCCGCCAGCCGGCCTGCCGAGCTGAATTTCTCCCGGTATTTCAGATCCGCGATCAGCATCCTCCCTTCATCGTGGCGCTGCAGACGGTCGATGCGCCCCTTGAGCCGGTATCGGCCGTCGCCGAAGGTGGCCTCCAGCCTGTGCTCGGCCGCGGTCACCTCGTCGGAAAAGAGGATCCGCCTGCCCGTCTCACGCTCCCAGGCGGCAATGTCGGCCAGGTAGCTCCGGACGATGGCCTTGCGCACGGCATGGTCGGGCAGCTTCGTCTTCAGCTCCTCGTCGCTCTCCCACCCCTGTTCGAATTGCTCATGCCAACGGGAGATGGCCGGATGGTGGCCCTTCAGCCCCGCGAACAGGCGGTGGAGGAAATTCCCGATGAGAAGGCCGGCAGGCTCCTCTTCTTCGAAGCAGGGCGGCGGCGCCACCTCCTGGATCGATTCCAGGATGAAGCGGTACGGGCAGGTGAAGAAAACGCTCAGCGCGCTGTAGGACCAGTTGTACCGCCGAAGCCGCTCCCTCAGCTCGTCCGTGTTCTCGACGGCGGGGCTGCCCTCGGGCGCACGGAACGGCGCCGGGGCGATCCGGCGCTTCACCGGCCTTTTGCCGAATTCGGTGGCCAGAAACGAGAAGTGGGGCGACGGCGCCTCCCCGCCCGCCTGGTCGTAGAGGGCGGCGATGTGGGCCGTGCGGCCGAAGGAGAGAAACTGGCGCAGCGCCAGGTCGTCCGCCTCGAACTGCGCCCGGTGAATGCGCGGCATGTGGACCAGGTTCAGATAGGGGCCGCGGAATGGCCTTCTGGGGAAGACGCCGCTGTTCATCGGCAGGATCACGGCGCGATGGTAGGGGACGCCCGTGGCATCCCCCATGCCGACCACCTGGATCGGCGCGCTGCGCGTGCCGTGAAGATGCAGCTTCCTTGAGGCGACCAGGTAATCGGCGATCGGCTGCCACCCGGCGCCCATGAACGGGCGGAACCGCTCCAGCTCGTCGCACAGCACAATCGCCGCCTCGAACGCGGAGCGGTCGGCCTCGTCGAATTCGTTCCACCGGCTCGAAAGCTCCCGGACGAGGGCCCGCCTCGCCGCCGCCGGCCCGGCGCCGCCTCGGATCGCGTCGCGCAGCCGCTGCGCCGCCGCAAAGTGGCAGAAGGGGATCCATGGCGCGAAGTTGACCTTTTCCCCTAGCGGCCGGAAGAGAAGCTCCCACAGATAGAAGGAAAGCCGCTCGTCCAGGGGCACGACAAAGAGCTGCTCCGAACCGTTTCCCGCCCGCCTCAGAAAATCATCGATCTCGCGGGCGAGAAGGGCCGTCAGCGCGGACCGCTCGGCAAGCTCGGAGAAATCGAGGCCCTCGCCCCCTTCGCGCCGCTCGGCGATGCCGATGCCCCGGACGAGGGACAGGGCCGTCTCGTACTCGGGCGGCTCCACCGGCATGTTGGGTCCGAAAAGCGGCGCGTCCACGAAGAGCCGGTCGCGGGGGATCCGGCTGAAGAAGCTCCGGTTCAACGGCGTCATCAGCGGCAGGCCGACGAACAGGTCGGAATCACCGGGCGCGAGATCGGCGAACCGCGCCGTCTCGAAGGGCGCGTAGAACATCCCCTCGCCGGCCAGGCGGGCGCGGAATGCCTCCACCGCCGCGAAGAACCAGTCGATCCGCTCGAGCTGCTCCTGCCCGATCCCGTCCAGCGCGCGCAGCTCCCCGGCGCTGACCGAGAACTCGGCGATCACGGTCAGGAACGACAGCAGCCGCTGGGTGTCGGCCGGGGGCGGAGGGACTCCCTCATCCGGGCGGCGAAGGGCGTGGAAGCGGAGAAAGGCCTCGTCTTCCGCCACGGCCATGCGGCCGGTCGCCCCGGCAATCCGGCGGGACCGGTAGTCGTCAAAGGAGAGGACGGTCGGGAGGAGGCCGCCGACCCGGGTGTGGATGAGGTGGTGCAGGAAATCGCGGCCCCGGCCGGTCATCGAGACGACCGTGAAGCGGCTCATGTCGGGGTAGTGGGCGCGGAGCCGACCGATCAGGGCGTCGACGGACGGAGGAAGGCTCTCCGGAGGTCCCGAACCGGCAATCGGATCGGTCGTGGCGTCAGAATTCATTCGGCTTTCATTGTCGAGAACCATCTCATTGGTCCGTGGCGTTCGATTCCTCGATCCGCGCATCCGGCAACTGAAGAACACCGGATGCCTCCAGCTCCTTCCCGGCAATCCCCTTGATGGAGCCGAACAGGGCCGATATGTTTTCATGGACCACCCAGATCTGCTTTTCCCTCTCTTTCCAGATCTTGAGCATGGCCTTCTTCTCGGCATTCAACTGGTTCATCATGGAATCGAAGTTTTCCACGATTCGCCTGATGTTCTGCACGAATTCATTGCTCGTCAGATAGCTGTAGAGCAGTTCCATCCTGTCGCCCTTGTTCTCCTGTGACTTCCGGACCGAATGCGTTCTGATCAGCATTTCCCGCAGGACAAGCGAGACGCTCCCCACTTCATGGAAGCCGCAGATCCAGACGCCGTCCCGCTCCCCGAAGCGTTCCATGCCGGCCGGCATCGCTTCCGTGACCAGCACGGCGACATCCGCCTTGCAGGCCATCTGGTCCTGCTTCAGCTTGTCGATCCAGTCGTTGGCGAAGCTCTTTGTCCGCTTGCTCTCGTAGACGATCGAACCGCATTCCTGCTGCAGGGAATTGACGACGGTCTGGATGCTGTCGGCGCCCCTCATCCCCTTCGGCACCTCCTGAATCCTGTCAAAGGGGTATGCTCTGGACAGGTGGTCTTCCAGGGCCAGCTCCTGCACCTCGCCCTGCAACTGCATCGAGCCCTGCTCCGCTTTTCGCCTCATTTCCTCGGCGAGCTTCTTGTTGTCTTCGATCTGCTTCAGAAGCTTGACCTTCTCCATCTCGAAGCTCTCCCGCTCCTTCGCACGGGCTTTTTCCTCAATCTCCCTCTGCTTTTCGAGAATCTGCCTTTCGACCTGAAGCTCGAACTCTTCCTGCCTCTCTTTCAGCGCCGCCTCCTGCCTCATCAGGGCGACCTCTTTCTCCCTGAGGGACTTGTTCTCGGATTTTCGCTTCTCGTTCTCTTCCCACAGGGCTTTGATATGCTCCTCATACTTTTCGCCGGCCGACTTTTCGATCCTTGCCTTCTCGTTTTCCAGCGCCTTTGCAAGCTCGGCCTTCAGCATCGCCTCCTGATTATCCCGAAGGGCGCTGAGTTGCTTTCTTTCCTCTTCCAGTTTCCTTTTCTCTTCATTGAACCGGTCAGCCTGCTCCGCGACTCT
>JAXDBM010000073.1:0-4806 GCA_034678725.1 Syntrophales bacterium
TTCGCGCTGTACACGGTGCTGATCGCCCTGTTCACCAACCCGGTCATCGACGTGATCAAGAACGCGATCGGCTGAAAGTCAGGAATACCCCCATCCCATAGCTCCATGCGGAAGCCCCTCTCCTCAAACCCGGGAGCGGGGCTTCCGCGCTTTCAGGCCATTCCGCATCGATCCCGGGAATCGTCAAAAAGATTTGAAAAAAATAGCGAATTGATGTTCAGTAGCGGCGGAGGAAACCGGTTTCCGGAAAAGCCAAGACAATCGGAACCCTGAGGAACGCCGCCATGACGGACGAACCCATCGATCGCTGGATCACGGCCAACGGTCTTCACTTGCACTGCCTCGAGTGGGGAAGCGTGGACGCCCCGGCGATGGTCCTCCTGCACGGGATCGGCGACAACGCCCACATCTGGGACGACCTTGCCGCATCACTGCGGGACCGCATGCGGATCATCGCCCTGGACCAGCGCGGCCACGGCCGAAGCGACCGGGCCGTCCCACCGGCGTACCGGTGCGAAAACTACGTGGCGGATCTGGCTGCTCTGATGGAAGTTTTCTCCCCGGTTCACGCTGTCGTCGTCGGCCACTCCATGGGCGCCCTGCACGCCACCGCTTACGCCGCGTTGATGCCGGAACGCGTTTCGGGGCTCATCCATGTAGACATCGAACCCTGCCCTCCGGACTGGAACCGCAAGTACCTCCTCAACCTCTACCGGGACCTTCCCCACGCCTATTCCTCTCTCGAGGAATACGTCGATGAGATCGCGAAGAACTGCCCCCACGCCGAACCCTCCCGCATGATGCGCTATGCCGCGCTGGCCCTGGACCGGGATGCGGACGGCCGGCTCCGTTGCCAGTACGACCGGGAAGTCCTGCGCGCCTTCGAAGGCTACGATTTGCGCTCCGGCCTCGGCAACATCGGCTGTCCGGCACTGATCGTCCGCGGGGCGGAGAGCCAGGTCATGACCCGCCCGGTCACCGAGGAAATGGCCCGCGCCATCCCGAAGGCGGAGATCGCCGAGATCCCCGAGTCCGCCCACCCGGTGATGATGGAGAACCCTGCCGCCTTTCGGAGGGCCGTGCTTGATTTTCTGGACCGGCATTGCCTGGCCTGAGAAAAAACGTCCTGAAAACGATGGCGGAAATTTATGGGTTTGACAGATCCGGGCAATTGCCTTAGATTTTCCGTGTCGTTGCCCCACCCTGCAACCGCTTGGGAGCCGCTTTGAATGACAGCAAGAAAGGCGCAACGCCCGAAGGGCGGAAGAGAGAATCTCCCGGAATCCGAATGCCGCTGGTCGGACGAGATCTTCAGCAACGGCGAGCAGTGCCTGCACAGCGTCGTCGGGAGTTCCCCCATCCCGGCATTCGTCATCGGGAAGGACCACCGGGTCATCTACTGGAACCGGGCCCTGGCCGAACTCAGCGGGATCCGGGCCGAAGACGTGGTCGGAACGCGCCAGCACTGGCGGGCCTTTTACAGCAGCGAGCGGCCCTGCATGGCAGACCTGCTGGTCGATGAGTCCCCGGAGACCGCTTCGCGCTGGTATGCCGGAAAGCACATCAAATCCACACTGATCGAAGACGCCTACGAGGCGACGGATTTCTTCCCCGACCTGGGCGACCGCGGAAAATGGCTTCGCTTCACGGCCGCCGTGATCCGGAATGCGACGGGGGATCCGGTGGGCGCCGTGGAAACGCTGGAGGACATCACCGAGGCCAAGCGGGCGGAGGAAGCCCTGCTGAAGGCCCATGAGGAGCTGGAATCCAAGGTCCGGGAGCGGACCCGGGCGCTGGACCGGGCCAACCGGGCGCTTCAGGACGAGCTGAGGGAGCGGGAACGGGCCGAAAAAGCCCTTCGGGAAACGACAGAGCAGCTTTCCCTGATCTTGAAATCACTGCCCATCGTCTCCTACACCTGCAGCGCCGATCGCCATTTCCGGATTACCTTCGTCAGCAACACCATCACCGAAATCACCGGCCACGATCCAGGCCGGTTCACGGCAGAACCCGCTTTCTGGCAGAATCACATCCATCCCGACGACCGCGGAAGGACCCTTGCCGAAGTCAAGACGGCCATCCACAGAGGCGCCGGCCAGTGCGAGTACCGGTTCCAGGCCGCCGACGGCTCCTATCGATGGTTTTCCGATTACCGGCGCCTCATTCACCCTGGCGGCCGTTCCCGCAATTATATGGTCGGCGCCTGGCGGGACGTCACCGAGGACCGGCGCATCCGCCGTGAGGGGGAGCTCCGCCTGCAGCAGATGATGCAGTCCCACAAGCTGAGCGCCCTGGGCGAAGTGGTGGCCGGCGTCGCCCACGAGATCAACAACCCCGTCAGCTTCATCGCCTACAACATTCCCCTGCTGGAGGAGATGTGGAACGTGATCGAACCGATCCTGGCCAGCGACGGCGCCTCCCATCCCGACTGGGGGGACAAGGGCGTCAGCTACGTGGAAGTCACCACGAACATGCGTGAGATCATCGAAGAGTTCAAGATTGCCTCCCAGCGGATCAAACGCGTCGTCTCGGGCCTGAAGGAATTCGCCCGGACCGATGAATCGGTGCAAAAAAAGCCCGTTCAAATCGCAGAAGTCATCCAGGGCGTTCTGATCATCGTGGGCGCGCAGGTCCGAAAAACCGTCTCCCGCCTGGACTGTTACATCGACAGCAACCTGCCGCCCGTCCAGGGACACTTTCAGAAGCTTGAACAGGTCATCGCGAACCTCCTGATCAATGCCCACCAGTCCATTCCCGCTGACCGGAAGGGACGGATCGTCATCACCGGGAGGTATCTGAAAAGGCTGAATGCCATCCTCGTCGAAATCGAGGACAACGGCGCCGGCATGGACCAGGAAACGCAGGAGCACATTTTCGAACCCTTCTTCACCACCCGCAGGGACCAGGACGGAACCGGGCTCGGGCTTTCCATCTCCTACGGCCTGATCAAGGATCACCACGGCCTGATCGGAATCCTGTCCCGGCCGGGACTGGGAAGCCGTTTCTCCGTTTTCCTCCCGGTGGACGGCGAAACCCGCTTCGATCTTCATCCGGCCATGCTCTGTCTGGATCACGACCGGGCCTTTCTCAACGAGCTGAAGCTGAACTTCATCGATGCCGTCGAGCGTTTTTCAGGTCCGGAAGACAACCCCGAAGCCGTCATTTCCTTCCTGGAAGACCACCCGGAGATCGACACGGTGATTTCCGAGGTCCACCTCCCCGGCATGGACGGGTGGGCGCTGCTGCAGGAAATCCGCGAGCGCTTCCCCCTGCTGGCCGTGATCCTCTATTCGGAGGATCCCGAGGCCCTGAAGGCGGGCAACCGGAAGGCCGTCCGGCCGGACCACCTACTGCGGAAGCCGTTCAGCATGTCGCTCCTGCAGGCATCGATTCGCGAACTGGGAAGGCAGAGAATATGAAGATCCTCATCGTCGATGACGAAGACGTTTCCCTGAGTTCCGTCCGAAGACTTCTGCGGTGGCGGGGCATTCGGGACGTGGAGACCTGCGACAAGGGGAAGGCAGCCATCGCGCGCATTCGGGAAACCGATTTCGACATCGTTCTGCTCGACCTGCTCATGCCGGAAGTGGACGGGCTTCAGGTGCTCGAAGCGGCAAAGCCCTTTCGCCCCCACACGGAGTTCATCATCCTCACCGCCGTCGACGACATCCCCACGACGGTCAGGGCCGTTCGCCTGGGCGCATACGACTACCTCGTCAAGCCGGTGGACAACGATCTCCTTTTCCTGGCCATCGAGCGGGCCTACGAGCGCCGGGGACTGCTCATCGGGATGTCCGCTCCGGCCCGGGACCCGCATTCGAAAGTGCCGGAGGCCTTTGCGGAAATCGTCACCCGATCCCCCGGGATGCGGTCCCTGCTCTCCTACGCGCAGGTCATGGCCGGCAGCGGGAATCCCGTCATGATCACGGGCGAATCGGGGACCGGCAAGGAACTGGCCGCCCGGGGCATTCACCGGGCGGGCCCCTCCCCCAAAGGGCCCTTCATTGCCGTGAACGTCTCCGCGATCCCGGCCACGATGTTCGAAAGCCAATTCTTCGGCCATGCGAAGGGGGCCTTCACCGGAGCGGAATCGCCTTACCGGGGCTATTTCGAGCAGGCCGACGGCGGGACGCTTTTCCTGGACGAAATCGGAGAGCTTCCCCTTCCCCTGCAATCGAAACTGCTCCGCGTTCTGGAGGAAAAATCATTCTTCCCGCTGGGATCGACCAAGCCGATCCGCGTGGATGTGCGGGTCATCTCGGCTTCCAACAAAGACCTCGACCGGGCCTGCCAGGAGGGCGGCTTCCGGTTGGACCTGCTGTACCGCCTGAAATCGGTCCACATTCACCTGCCCCCCTTGCGGGACCGGATGGAAGACATCCCCCTGCTGATATCGCACTTTCTGAAGCGGGCCGCCGAAAGGCACGGAAAGAATACCCGGGATTTCCATCCCGAAGCCATGGACATCCTTCGCCGCAGAAACTACCCGGGGAATATCCGCGAACTGGCCCAGATCGTGGAGAATGCCGTGCTTCTGGCCGACGAGGAACTGGTTTACCCGCAGCATCTGGGCGAGTTGCCGCCGAAGCCGCCCCCTTCCGCGCGCCGCCTCTGCACCCTGAAAGAAAACGACGACGCCCATGTCGCCTACGTTCTCGATCATGCCCGGGGAGACCGGAAAGAGGCCGCCGGAATACTCGGCATCACCATCCGCCAGCTTCAGCGCAAGATTGCCCAGATGAAGCAGGATCCCCGCCGTTCGAAGACCCTGAACAACCGGTGAACGCTCAAGCTGGCGCCCTTCCA
>JAXDBM010000074.1:0-5689 GCA_034678725.1 Syntrophales bacterium
GCCCCAGGAGGCCCCGCAACCGCCGGTCGTCGAGGTTATGCCCGTCATCCAGAAGGATGTTCCCATCTACCACGAGTGGGTGGGGACGCTGGACGGCACGGTGAACGCCACGATCCGCGCCCAGGTCCAGGGATACCTCGTCCGGCAAAACTACCCGGACGGCGAATTCGTGAAGAAGGGAAAAGTCCTCTTCGAGATCGACCCGCGCAACTTCCAGGCCACCCTCGACCAGGCCATGGGACAACTTGAAGCCAACCAGGCGCGGTGGATGACGGCGAAGGCAAACCTTGCCCGGATCAAGCCCTTGGCGGATCTCAATGCCGTCAGCAAGAAGGACCTCGACGATGCGACCGGCGCGGAGCAGTCGGCACGCGCCTCGGTGCTTTCGGCGCAGGCCGCCGTCGACAAGGCAAAGCTCCAACTGGAATTCACGCGGGTCGTCTCGCCCGTGGACGGAATCGCCGGCCTGGCCAAGGCTCAGATCGGCGATCTGGTCGGCCCCGGCGCCATGGAGGAGCTGACCACCGTCTCGACGGTCAACCCGATCAAGGCCTTTATCCAGGTGAGCGAACGGGAATACCTCCAGGCCAGCCGTCATGCGGGACCCCGGAATGCAAGGCTGAACGCGGAACTCATCCTTGCCGACGGAAGCGTTTATCCCCACCGGGGCGCCTTCGCCTTTGCCGACCGGCAGGTCGACGTCAAGACGGGGACGATGCGGGTCGCGACCACTTTTCCCAACCCCGGAAACGTCCTGAGGCCGGGGCAGTACGGGAAGATCCGCGTCGCCATCGCCACTCAAAAGAGCGCCCTGCTCGTGCCCCAGCGGGCCGTCACGGAGATGCAGGGGAATCACCTCGTCACCGTCGTCGGCCCCGGGAACAAGGCCGATGTCCGACCCGTCAAGGCCGGCAGCCGGGTGGACAGCCTCTGGCTCATCGAAGGAGGCCTTCAGCCCGGTGAAACCGTTGTCGTGGAGGGGATCATGAAGGTACGGCCCGGGATGACGGTGGTCCCGAAACCCTACGCGCCGGTGCCGACGGCCGGATCCGCCGGGAAAGCGGATTCCGAGCCGCCGCCCCCGGCCGCGGTCCCCCCCGCGGGCCGGGGCGAAAAGAGGTAGGCCGCCATGTCCCGATTCTTCATCAACCGGCCCATCGTGGCCATGGTGATCTCGATCCTCATGGTGATCGTCGGCCTGGTGGCCATGTCGGATCTGCCCATTGCCCAGTTCCCGAACATCGTCCCGCCGGAGATCAAGGTCAACGCCACCTACGTCGGCGCCGACGCCCTGACCGTCGAGCAGTCCGTGGCGACCCCCATCGAGCAGCAGATGTCGGGCGTGGACAACATGCAGTACATGTACTCCATCAACGCCAACAACGGGCTCATGTCGCTCACGGTGAACTTCGATGTCGCCACGGAGGCCAACACGGATCAGATCCTGGCGCAGATGCGGGTGGGTCAGGCCGATTCGCAGCTTCCCTCCGACGTGCGGAACTACGGCGTCACCGTCCAGAAATCCCTCGCCGCGCCCCTGCTGCTCTTCGCCCTCTTCTCCCCCAACGGGACCTACGACAACGTGTTTCTGGCCAACTACGCCTACATCAACATCAACGACCAGATGACGCGCGTGCCGGGCATCGCCAGCGTCACCGTGTTCGGTGCGGGGCAGTACGCCATGCGCCTCTGGGTTCGGCCCGACCAGCTCGCCAAGCTGGGAATCACGATTCCCGAGATCGTCAACGCCGTCAGCGCCCAGAACACGGTCAACCCCGCCGGACAGATCGGTGCGGAGCCGGCGCCGAAGGGGCAGGAGTTCACCTACGCCGTCCGCGCCCAGGGCCGCCTTCAGAGCGAGCAGGAGTTCGGGAACATCGTGATCCGCGCCAACCCCGACGGCTCGTACGTTCGCCTTCGGGACGTGGCCCGCATTGAGCTGGGCGCCCAGACCTACAACATGATCGGCCGCCTCAACGGCAAGCCGGCGGCGATCCTCTCCCTCTACCAGATGCCGGGCTCGAACGCCATCGAGACCGCCAAAGCGGCCCGCAAACTCATGGCCGAACTCAAGGAGCGCTTCCCCGCCGACCTCGACTACGTCGTGGCGCTGGACACGACGCTGGCCGTCACGGAGGGCATCAAGGAGATTCTCCATACGCTTTGGGAGGCGCTCCTCCTGGTCATCATCGTCGTCTTTCTCTTTCTGCAGGGCTGGCGGGCGACCCTGATCCCCCTGCTGGCCGTCCCCGTCTCGCTGGTGGGAACTTTCATGGTCTTCCCCCTTCTCGGGTTTTCCATCAATACGCTGTCCCTCTTCGGCCTGGTGCTGGCGATCGGGCTGGTCGTCGACGACGCCATTGTTGTCGTCGAGGCCGTGGAGCACCACATCGAGCAGGGGATGTCCCCGAAGGACGCGACCCTGAAAGCCATGGAGGAGGTTTCGGGCCCGGTCATCGCCATCGCCGTCATCCTGGCGGCCGTCTTCATCCCCACGGCCTTCATCCCCGGGATCACGGGCAGGCTCTACCAGCAGTTCGCCGTGACGATCGCCGTGTCCGTCGTGATCTCGGCCTTCAACGCGCTGACTCTCTCCCCGGCGCTTGCGGCATTGCTGCTGCGGCCCAAGAAGGAATCGACGGGGCCCATGCAGAAGTTCTTCAGCGGGTTCAACCGGGTCTTCGGACGGGCCACGGACGGATACGTGACCTGGTGCGATCTCTTCATCCGCAAGAGCAAGCTGAGCCTGCTCTTCCTCGCCGGCGTGGCGGTCCTGGCCGGCTTCTTCGGGTCTCACCTGCCTGCTTCTTTCCTTCCCGAGGAGGACCAGGGCTACGCCTATGCCGGGCTTCAGCTCCCCGATGCCGCCTCGCTGCAGCGGACGGAGGCCGCGACGAAAAAAGCGGAGGAGATCATCCTGAGCACCCCGGGGGTGAAGTTCTGCACCTCCGTCATCGGCTACAGCCTGATCAGCGGCGTGCAGAACACCTACAGCAGCTTCTTCTTTATCACGCTCAAGGATTGGGCCGAACGCAAGGCGCCCGAGGAGAAATACGAGGCCATCAAGGCCCGCCTGTCCCGCCATCTGGGCGCCCTTTCGGAAGGGATCGGGTTTGCCTTCTCCCCACCGGCCATCCCCGGCATCGGCACATCCGGCGGGGTCACGTTCATCCTGCAGGACCGGGCGGGCAAGGACCTCAAGTTCCTGTCGGACAACGTCGCCAGGTTCATCGAGGCCGCGCGCAAAAGGCCGGAGCTGGCCGGCCTTTCGACCACCTTCCGCCCCACGGTGCCCCAGGTGTTCGTCGATGTGGACCGCGACAAGGTGCTCAAGCAGGGGGTCAACCTCTCCGATGTCTACAAGACCCTCCAGTGCTTCATGGGGGGCGCCTTTGTGAACTACTTCAACCTCTTCGGCCGGCAGTGGCAGATCTACGTCCAGGCCGAGGGGGAGTACCGGACGAAGGCGGAGAGCCTCGGGCAGTTTCATGTCCGCAACAGCGACGGGACGATGGTTCCCCTTTCCGCGCTGACCTCGGCGCGGAGCGCCTCGGGGCCCGAGTTCACCATGCGCTACAACCTCTACCGCAGCGCCCAGATCAACGGCTCCGCGGCCCCCGGCTACAGCTCCGCCCAGGCGATGCGGGCCCTCGAGGCGGTCTTCGCCGAGACGATGCCCCGGGAGATGGGCTACGATTACCTCGGCATGAGCTACCAGGAAAAGAAGGCCCAGGAAGGCATATCGCCGGCGGTGATCTTCGCGTTTTCCCTGCTGTGCGTTTTTCTCATCCTCGCCGCCCAGTATGAGAGCTGGTCCCTGCCGTTCAGCGTGCTGCTGGGAACGCCGATTGCCGTCATGGGGGCCTTCGGGGTCCTGTGGCTTTTCCGCTACGAGAACAACGTCTACGCCCAGATCGGCCTGGTCATGCTCATCGGCCTGGCCGCGAAGAACGCGATTCTCATCGTCGAGTTCGCCAAGATGGAATACGATCGGGGAAGGCCCGTGGCCGAGGCTGCGCTGACCGGCGCGAAGCTGCGGCTGCGGCCGATCCTGATGACCTCCTTTGCCTTCATCCTCGGCTGCGTCCCGCTGGCCATCGCCAGCGGCGCCGGGGCGATCTCGAGGCGGGTCATGGGCACCGCCGTCATCGGCGGAATGGCGGCGGCCAGCTTTGTCGCCATCTTTCTCATCCCGGTCACGTTCTACGTCGTGGAAAAGTTGTCGCATCGGGGGAAGTCCGGCCTGCCGGAACCGGCAAAGCGGGCGGAAGGGGAGGCGAACGGCCATGAATAAGGCAATCCTGGCCGTCATGATCGCGGCCATGCTGACCGGTTGCGCCATCGGTCCCGACTACAGGCGCCCGGCAATCGACACACCCGGCGCCTGGCGGGTCGCGGAGCAGGAGGCGAAGGACACAGCCAACACGGCGTGGTGGCGGCAGTTCGACGATTCCGTCCTGAATGGGCTGGTCGACGCGGCCCTTCGGGAGAACCGGGACCTGCGGACCGCCACCGCCCGGGTGGAGGAGTACGTGGGCCGATACTGGACGGGCCGCTCGGGCCTGTTCCCGCAGATCGGAGGCGATGCGGCGGCGGGCCGAAGCCGGGCCACGCAGGAGGGCGCCGCACCGCTTTCGTCCGCGGTGAAGAACCCGTCGGAAAGCTATCAGGCCGGCTTCAGCGGAAGCTGGGAGATCGACATCTGGGGGAAACTCCGGCGGGCCACCGAGGCGGCGAAGGCCGACCTGCTCGCGACCGGCGAGGCGCGCCAGGCCGTCATCCTGTCACTGGTCGGCGCCGTGGCGACGGGCTACATCAACCTGCGGGACCTCGACAGGCAACTGGAAGTGGCGGAGCGCACGGCAGCGACCCGGGAGGAGTCCTACCGGCTTTTCAAGCTGCGGTATCAGGGCGGAGTGATCTCGGAGCTGGAACTCAACCAGGTGAAGTCCGAGTACGAACAGGCACTGGCGACGATCCCGCAGATCGAAAAGCAGATCTCATTCCAGGAAAACGGCCTCAGCATGCTGCTCGGTAAGAACCCGGGTCCCATTCCGCGCGGCAAAGACATGGACGCGCTGGTCCTGCCGGCCGTTCCGGCCGGGCTCCCCTCGGATCTGCTGACCCGGAGGCCCGACATCCGGCAGGCCGAGCAGATGCTCATTGCGGCCAACGCGCGGATCGGCGTCGCCCGGGCCGGGTATTTCCCGACGATCTCGCTCACGGGCCTGTTCGGGTGGTCCAGCACGGAGCTTTCAAACCTCTTCACCGGGCCGGCCCGCGTCTGGACCTGGAGCGGGGCCGTCGCCGCGCCGATCTTCACGGGCGGCGCCATCGCGGGACAGGTCAAAACCGCCGAGGCCATTCACCGGCAGGCACTATCCAACTACCAGTCCGCCATTCAGACGGCCTTCCGGGAGGTGGAGGATGCTCTCGTCGACCAGAAGCGCACCCGCGAACAGCTCGAAGCGCAGAAACGGCAGGTGGACGCCCTTCGGGAATACGCCCGCATCGCCCGGCTGCGGTACGAGAACGGCTACACCAGCTACATCGAGGTCCTCGACTCCGAACGGAGCCTTTTCTCCGCGGAACTGAGCTATGCCCAGACCCAGGGCGCCCTCTTCGGGGCGCTGGTGAACGTCTACAAGGCCATGGGCGGCGGATGGGTGGTCGAGGCGGACAGGCTGAC
>JAXDBM010000075.1:0-7907 GCA_034678725.1 Syntrophales bacterium
GATCTGATTCCCTTCGAAAACACCCCGGATCCCCGTCGGCTTCATGGGCAGCGGCTTGGTCGCGGATGAGACGGTCTCCGAATACTGCCCCTCCAGTCCGTCCCGGTCCACCGCCCGGACGCGATAATAGTATTTCATCCCGTCCTCGAGGCCCTGGTCGGAAAACTGGTGTACGTTGCCGGGCACTTCCTGAACCTTCTTGTTCGTCGAAGAGGGATCGCCGCCCCGGAAGATCTCGTACCGGGCGATGTCCTTCTCAAGATTGGGCGACCATTGCAGCGAGACCTGCTTGACCTCGCCCTGAACGGCGCGGAGCCCCGTGACCCGTGTCGGCACCGGCTTGGTCACCGCGCTGGCGACCGGCGAGTCGGAGCTGTGCACATCCACGACATTGACCGACTGCACCTTGTAAAAATATCGGGTCTCATCGGCCAGGGGCGAACCCTCTCCCCAGAAATCCTTCTTACCGCCGTCCACGTACTGGTTCGCTTCCCGCCCCTCCACGAAGGCGATTTTTTCAAACGGCCCGGCGTTCCTGGCGGCCCGGAAGACCGCATACCCCTTGACTTCCGGTTCGTTGACCGTTGTCCAGGTCAGGGGAACCTTGCGGACCTGTTTGCTCTCCGCATCCAGCTTTCTGACCGGTGACGGGGCCCCCTTGGTGGTGGCGGTCACGGCCGCCGAAGGGGCGGACTCGGTCCCCACGATGTTGACGGTCACCACCCGGTAGGCGTAGGTTGCCGCATCCTCCAGACTCTCGTCGGTGTACGCACCCTGATCCTGCCCGTTGAGGGTCTTGATCTTTTCCCAGCCGCCCCGCCCGGATTTCCGTTGTATGGCATAACCCTGCACGTTCGGGTCGAGATTGGGCCGCCAGTTCAGCACCACCTTGCGGATCAATCCGCTCGTGGCTGCAACGCCGGAGACGGTGGCAGGAGGGCCGACGGTGGTTATCTTCAGAGGGTCCGTGGGGAAGCTGGTGAGCCCCGATTTGGCTGCGGCTTGAACCCTGTAATAATAGGTTTCGGCGTCCAGCAGGTCCTTGTCCTCATACTGAATCAGCCGGGATTCCTTGTTTTCCAGGGTGGCCAGCTCCTGGTACGGCCCCTTTGCGGTCCGGCTCCTGGAGATCTTGTAGCTCTTTACAGCCTGGGGTGAGTCGGGCTGGATCTCGATGACCGCGCCCCGGATCCTGGCCTGCGTGTTCACCACGACCGGAGGCGAAACATTCATTCCCTGCGTATCCCCCACGCGGATCATTTCCTGCAGCAATTGCCCCACCAGATTGCGGACCATCCGGTTGGCGAAGGCCGAAAGGCTGATCGGACGGTCGGAGATCGCCGTATCGGAAACGCTCCAGACAATGGACCCGTCATTGACGTCGATCATCCGCACGTTCAGGCCGATGGCCGCCAGTTCCGCTTTCCCCGAGGCCTTCGACCCATATTCCGGAACGGTGCCCACGATCACTCCCTGGACATTGAGGAGCTTGCCGACCCGCATCGCCGCCGCGCTTTCCGTCACCCCCTTCAAGCCGAGGGCCTGCTCGCCCAGGACCTGCTCCATCTGGCTGCGCTCCACCAGTTCGTATTTGTGGGTGTAAAGCAGTTCCGTGGCGAATAGGTCCGACATGCTCGCCCCGGCCAGCTCCACCGGCGCCCGGAAGGGCATCACCGCCACTTTTTGATAAAGCCTCTTGCCGGCGTTGGGGTTGACGTAAATCCGTGCCTTCACGGTGCGCTCATCGCTGCCCAGCGTGAGTTGTTCCTCCTGCGCCACCTCAGGGGCGGATGCACAGGAAAAAAAGTTGATCGACAGGAACAGCACGATTGCTAAAAACATCCCCCAACGGTGGCACCGCATACGAACCTCCTCCAGATTTAATTTTTCAATTTTATCACGCATCTTTTCTTTTTAGCAAAAAGATCATAGATTGAGGAATCTTCGGAAAAATAGAAAATTTCCGATGCGGAAGACGACCGGACTCACGAACATTGTGATCGGGTTTCTTCACCGCAAATTGATTTTGTCGAGCCTCAGCTCTAAATCGGTGTCTCTGTTTTATCGCATACACAGCTTTTCATTTCATCTATCAAAAGTCGTGCCAATTTCACAAGTAGCCGATTTGGTTAGAAACTATCGAATGACTGTGGGACGTCGCATAGTGATTTGTAAAATATTCCGACACTCCTGAAACGCATTCGCGACGTCTCCGGTGAATTGCGGAATATAAATTTCCGCGATGCGAGAGCGAAGGCCCGATCCGGTCGTCATCCGTCGGCGGAACGAACCAATCGGGAATTGACGCGCCCAGAAACCGCCGGCTTTGCCTTTTCGCCGGCCGGGCCGAAAAGGCCCTATGACTTGTGGATGACCGTGCCGACGGGCTTACCCTTCAGGGCCTTCATGAGGTTCCCCTTTTCCAGGCCGTTGACGATCTGGACCCGGTCGATCACCTCGCTATTCTGCAGGATCTCCAGGCAAGGGCGTTCGATGATCAGATCGTCCAGGTCCCTGTCCAGCAGATCCCGCACGCTGATTTCGGAAATGAACTCGGCCTTCGGGTTCTTTTTCGGGTCTTCCGTGAAGAGGCCTCGTTCATCCTTGACCAGGATGCAGGTCCGGGCGCCGATCAGGTCGGCCAGCACCAGCGTGCCCACATCGGTGCGATGGATGGGGATGCGCCATCTGGAGGTGGGCAGGGCGAAATAGTCATAGGGGGGCATTCCATGCATCACGGGGATGCAATCCTGGGCAAAGTAGGTGGAGAGCTTGATCACCTCGTCATGGCCGATCTTGATGCCCCCCCAGGGGGAAAGGAGGGTCGAAACGAGCAGGGCATTCTGCTCTGAAATGGAACTGCCGAACTTTGCGATGATCCCGGTCGGCATGCCCAGCTCCAGTCCGATGGAATAGATGTGACGGCTCCTCGTCCCGCCTCCTGTGGTCAGGAGCATCTTGTATTTCTTTTTGCAGGCGGCGATTTCGCGGATGAGGGCGGGCAGCGCTCGAATCCCACGGTCGCAGATGGACTGCCCGCCGATCTTGATCACGTTCACGTCGGGAAAAAGCCGCTGCTGCGGGGCGATATCGAGCCCGTCCAGAAAGGTCCTGCCCACCAGACTCTCCCCCATCAGCCTGCTTTTTACGTGCAGTCTGCGTCCGTCCCGCTCTCTCAACAGCGCCATGTCACTCGCCTTTCATTCCACCACTACGACTTCACTTCGATCTCTTCGTCCTTCTCCGCGGAGCCTTGCAGCAGAATGAGCTCCGCACCCATGGCCGCGGCGATCTCCTCAAGCTCTCTTTTCCGCAGATGCTCACTGTAGAATTTCATGTCCACCCCGGCCACGGCAACCAGCTTGAAACGCGGCTTCTTCTCCTTTTCGCCCACCTTGCGGCGCTCCCGATAAAAAATCTTTCCCGCCATGATCACACCTCCTTGAATCAACTTTTCTTCCTTTTTCCCCCCAGGCTCTGCCAGAGCCCGGGTCCCGCCGGCGCAACCGGCAGCACAGCCTCATATCCCCAGAGCCGCGGCCTGAGCCAGCCTTTTGTATTTACCATGTCCGGAGGCCCGGGGCAGGCAGCGTCCCGGTCCAGGGAAACGACACGGATTCCCCTTTCCCGAAGCGCACCGACGGAAACCGGATCGGGCGCCTGCCGCAAATCCGAAAACTCGATGAAGCGGCCGCTCCAACCCGACGCCGTGAGGCCCACCGCCGCCGCCGCGCCGATGATCCCATCGTTGGTCCCGCCGTACCCGGAAAGAAGGGCACTCCCCGCTGCGCGGATGGCGTCCTTCTGCGCCGTGATCCTTTCCGTGCAGCGTCGCCCGAATTCCATCAGCCCGGGAAGGGACGGATCTCCCTCGCAGGCAATGCAGAGGCCCGGGTCGCTCCCGGCTGCGGCCGTTGCTTCGATGTGATCGGTGGCCAGCTCCGCCAGCCGCGCAACGGAGATCGGATCCTCGATATCGACGACCACGCAGGCCGAGCTGTTGTGGGAAGTGTAAGGTATTCGGGGGTCCACCAGAAGCTGCTGGCGCACCACTCCCCACACCCGTCCCCCTCCGGAGATCAGCTTTACATACCGCCGGGCAACCTTGCCGGTCCCGAAATCGGAATCCTCATTGTCCGTGTCGTCAAAACCGATGAAAACGCGCATGCCCGCTCTCAAAATCAGGTCTCCGAAATTCGTATACACCGGCACTGCATATTCCACAAGGCAAGAAGTGACCGGCGGCGCCTGCTGTGTCTTCCTGTTGAATATCGGAAAATACGTTTGACTGCGAAAAAATGGAAATGACTCGAATGAAATATCCGCGGGATATGCGAATGGAAACCGTCCCGGGCCATCTTCCGAAACTTATGTTATATTTACTATAACATAGTAATTTTTCATGTTTTTGTGGCTTATTTTCCTTGACAGAACCGGTGGAAAAACATAGTTATGCCATGTTTGGCATAGATCACGGTTGACATAAGCACAAGGAGGTTTTGTATGGAAATAACGCGGAGAGGGTTTTTAAGCCTGTCCGGGGCGGTCGGGTCCGGAATTTTCCTTTCCGGCCTCGGCATCGACCTGAGGCCCACGCAGGCGTATGCGGAAGGTCTGGACAAGATGAACCGGATCAAGGCGGCCAGGCAGGTCACGACGATCTGCTGCTACTGCTCCGTCGGCTGCGGTCTCATCTGCAGCGTGGACAAACTGACGGGAAAGATCTTCAACATCGAGGGCGATCCGGAGCACCCCATCAACGAAGGCTCGCTTTGCGCCAAGGGCGCAGGGTTATTCGACCTGACGGAGGCCAACAAACACAGGCTTACCAAGGTTCTCTACCGTAAGCCTTATGGGACGGAGTGGGAGGAAAAAGATTGGGATTTTGCCCTTTCCCGGATCGCCCGTCTGGTCAAGGACACAAGGGACAAAGGCTTTGTGGAGAAAAACGCCAAGGGCGAGTTGGTTAACCGCTGCGAGTCGATCGGCCATTACGGCAGCTCCAACGTGGACAACGAGGAGTGCTGGCTGATCACCGTCAAGTCGAGAGCGCTGGGGCTTGTTTATATCGACCACCAGGCCCGGGTCTGACACAGCCCATCTGTAGCGGCTCTGGGAGAGTCGTTCGGACGCGGTTCCATGACGAACCACTACTGTGATTTAAAGAATGCGGACGTCATACTGATCATGGGCAGCAATGCCGCAGAGCACCATCCCATCGCCTTCAAGTGGATTCAAAGGGCGAAAGAAAAAGGCGCCACCATCATTCACGTCGATCCCCGTTACACCCGAACATCCGCCCGCTGCGATTTTCACGTGCCGCTTCGTTCCGGCACGGACATCGCCTTCCTGGGCGGCATGATCAACTTCATTATTGAAAAGAACAAGCACTTTAAAGACTATGTGCTCAACTACACCAACGCGTCATTCATTGTGAATGCCGATTTCAGCTTCCATGACGGCCTCTTCACCGGTTATGACGCGGCCAAGCGTAAGTACAGCAAAGATTCGTGGACATTTGACATGGACGGTCGCGGCGTCCCCCAGAGGGACATGAGCCTCAACCATCCCCGGTGCGTCTACCAACTGCTCAAAAAGCACTATTCGCGCTACACCCTGGACAAGGTTTCCAGCATTACCGGCGTGTCTAAGGAAAACCTCCTCAAGGTTTATGAAGTCTACGCATCCACCGGTGTTCCGGACAGGGCGGGAACGGAATGCTACGCCCTGGGTTGGACGCACCATACCGTCGGAAGCCAGAACATCCGCACCATGTCGATCATCCAGCTTCTGCTGGGCAACATGGGGATCGCGGGCGGCGGCATCAACGCGCTGCGCGGCGAACCCAATGTTCAGGGATCCACCGATCACGCGATTCTGTACAACGTGCTGCCGGGTTATCTGAAAACGCCGTCGGCGTCGCTGGATACACTGGAGCATTATTTGAAGAAATACACGCCGGAGTCAAAAGATCCCCAGTCGGCAAACTACTATCAGAATTATCCGAAGTTCTTTGTCAGCTTCCTGAAATCCCTGTGGGAGGAAAAGGCAACAAAGGAGAATGAATTCGGCTATCGCTGGCTGCCCAAGATGGACGACGGGAAGCACTATTCTACGATGCACATGTTCGACGCGATGTACGCGGGCAGGATCAAGGGGTTCTTCGCCATCGGCGCGGACCCGGCCGTCAGCTCTCCCAACACGACCAAGGTCCGCAAGGCGATGGAAAAATTGGACTGGCTGGTGGGTGAAAACATTTTCAACAATGAAACCTACGAGTTCTGGAGAGGTCCCGGCGTCGACCCCGCAAAGGTTCAGACGGAAGTTTTCCTGTTGCCCGCTTCCGCATCTATGGAAAAGGAAGGTTCGCAGAGCAACTCCGGCCGCTGGGTGCAGTGGAAATACAAGGCCGCCGAGGCTCCCGGCGACGCCATCCCCGTGGGCGAAATTGAAATCAAAATCCTGGCGGCCGTCAAAAAGCTGTACGAGAAGGAAGGCGGCCCCAATGCCGAAGCGATCGTCAATCTCAAATGGGATTATCTGGACGGTAAAGGACGCTTCGACGTGATGAAAGTGGCAAAACGGATCAACGGCGTCTTCCTGGAAGACACGGTGATCGAAGACAAGGCCAGGGGCACGAAAACCGAATTTAAAAAAGGTCAACTGGTGCCCGGCTTCGGAAATCTCCAGGTGGACGGCAAAACGGCATGCGGCAACTGGTGCATCTCCGGCAGCTACACGGCGGAGGGTCTGAACAAGATGGCATCCCGGGGCAAGGAAGACCCGACGGGTCTTGGCCTTTTCCCCAACTGGGCGTTCGCTTGGCCGGTCAACCGCCGCATCCTCTATAACCGCGCATCCTGTGACGTAAACGGCAAGCCCTACAACCCGAAGCGCAATATTCTGGAATGGAAGGGCGACAAATGGGTTGGCGACGTACCGGATGGGCCCTGGCCACCACAGGCGGATAAGGAGAAGGGGAAGTATCCTTTCATCATGCAAAGAGACGGATTGGGCGCCCTGTTCGGCCCCGGCATGGCGGAAGGCCCCTTCCCGGAACATTACGAACCGCTGGAAGGTCCGCTGGCAAAGAATCCCCTGTCATCCCAGTTGATCAACCCGGCGATTGAAATCTTCGGGAGCGATCTGGACAAGGTGGCCAATGCCAGTGAAAAATATCCCTACGTCTGTACCACATACTCCTGCACGGAACACTGGTGTACCGGCGCCTTGACCCGCTGGCAGGCGTGGCTCCTGGAAATGCAGCCCGAGCTCTATGTGGAAATCGGCGATCTCCTGGCCAATGAGAAAGGGATCAAAAACGGATCCCGCGTAAAGGTTTCCTCCATTCGGGGCGCCGTGGAGTGTGTGGCCATGGTGACCAAGCGCTTCAAGCCCTTCCAGGTCGAGGGGAAAACGGTTCATCAGGTTGGCTTGCCATTCAATTACGGTTGGCTCCATCCGAAGGACGGAGGCGACAGTACAAACTTCCTGACGCCCACGGTCGGCGACGCGAACACCTTCTGTCCCGAGTTCAAGGCGTTCATGGTCAACGTGGAAAGGGCTTAAGGAGGTGAGAAAATGAACAGAGAAGTCGTAAAGCTGATCGACACGACGAAGTGCACGGCCTGCCGGGGCTGCCAGGTGGCCTGCAAGCAATGGAACGAACTGCCGGGATTCAGGACAAAAAACCGGGGGAGCTATCAGAACCCGCCGGATCTGCAGTGGAACACCTGGACACTCATCCGGTTCCAGGAGCATGTCAACGAAAAGGGAGATTTCAAGTGGCTCTTCCGCAAGGACGGCTGCATGCACTGCACCGACGCGGCCTGTGTGAAGGTCTGCCCGAGCGGGGCGCTTTACTACACCGAGTACGGGACCGTCGGGATTCACCACGAGCGGTGCAT